>JAGBCG010000163.1 GCA_017938055.1 Clostridia bacterium | reverse complement strand
TGCAGATAGCTCTTTTTAACACCGAAAAGTTTTCACAAACCGGAAAGATTTCTGATTTGTTTGTGCTAAAGGCGATAATTCTTGCTGCAGTGCTGTTTATATTACAGAAAATCTTCAAAAAGATACATCCCATAGCTCTTATTGCAATAGCAGCTGCAGCAGGCATAATATTTGCAATGTAGCAAAACTAATTTGGGAAAGGAACAGAAAAATGAAAAGATACACAAAATTTTTAGCCGCAACTCTTGCTGTTGCCACAATAGTTACAGGTGCTTGTGTTTTCGGCAAGGATGTTGCAAAGCAGGTTGATATTTATTTCAGAAATATCAAAATCAATATAAACGGCAACGAGCATACACCCGTAAATGAACAGGGCGAAGCTGTTGAGCCTTTTATTTACGAGGGAACTACATATCTTCCCATGAGAGCTGTAGCGACAGCTTTGGGAATGAATGTTGAGTGGGATGAAGAAACAAGCACAGTTATACTCTTTGATGACAATTATGTTAAAGAAAATCAGCATACACCAAAAACGGAATTTGTTATATCCGATTTCCATAAGAGTATTGAGGATAAAATTTCACGTATTTTGCCAAAAGAAGAGCTTGACGAGCAGGTGCTTGCCTGTGTTTCGGGTGTTCCTATTAGTGCTGCAAGCGTAAGATACGCAGTTCTTGCAAGTGCAACCTATCACGACAATGCTGAGGATGAGGCAACAAAGCAGCTGATAAAGCAGGAAATTGAGGATTATTACCTTACTACAGCTTGTGTTGTGCTGTTGGCTGAAAAGCTTGGTATTGATGTTCCCGAGGAAGTTTATAAGAACGAAATAGAGAATATGTACGCAGAACTTTCCTTGATTTATGGTGACAGCTTCAAGGAAATTGTGCAAACCTATACCTATCAGACACCGTACTACTACCTTTTGAATCAGTATTATAATCTGCTTTATGGCGAAATATATAACTATTTTATGTCGGATGAGGCTTTTGCACAGCATGTAAAGTCTGCAGCTCTTGAAACCATGAACAGCGATAAAACGCCATATGTGCGTGCAAAGCATGTGCTTGTTGCTTTTGATGAGCAAGCAGAGCTTACAGAAGAAGTAAAGGCACAAAAGAAAGCTGTAGCACAGGAAATTCTTGAAAAGGCAATGGGCGGAGCTGACTTTGATGAGCTTATAAGTCAGTACGGACAGGATCCCGGTATGGTTGCATTGCCTGACGGCTATTACTTTACCTACGGCGAAATGGTAGAGCCATTTGAAAAGGCGGCTTTTGAGCTGAAAGAGGGAGAAATTTCTGATATCGTAGAAACAAACTATGGCTATCACATTATTTTAAGACTTGGTCTTGACCACCCCTCAATAAAGGACAGCAATTTATACATGAATCTTTCCTACGACATGCTCAACAAAAAGCTTGAGGAAATATATTCTGACTACGAAATTCAGTATGCCGACAACTATGATAGCCGTTATAACGATTTTGAGAATGAGTAAAACATAAATTTATCCATCCGGCATCTCAAAAAAATCTTCAAGGTCAAGGTCATCAAAAATGCTGTTTTTTGCGGGCGAAGCCCTTGACGTATAACCTCGTTCTTTGAGAGCATCCTGAACCCAACCACGTAAATCTTCAAAATGAGAGCCGCTGTTAAAATGCGGCTTTCTTTTTATGTACCGTGTAAGGTGGTCTATCGAAGCTTCAAGCCGTGTTTTTCCCAATTCTGCCTTTAAACGCTTGTACTGCGTGTCAGAGAGAATTACGTTTTTGTACTCTCCGTAGGTGCGTGTGGGACAGGCGTCTGTGTCACAATCGTTTTGTGTAACACAGGCATTGCTGTTATAAAGCTCTGAACACAAAGTGCCGTTTTCTTTTACATGCTCATTTTCATTAACAGTGACATTTTCATTATCATTATCATTTACATTTACATTTACATTAGCCCCTACCTTGCTTGTACTTTGGTTACGGTTTGCTTGTACTTTGGTTGCACCCAGCTTTCGTTTTGCTACCGTTTTGGTTGTGTTTTGCGATTCGGTTATTTGTTTTTCACTTTGTGCTTTGCTCTTTTTTGTGGCATTCATCCATTTTTTGTTATTGCTGTCAATCTGAGGCTTTGCCATGGTTAAGAACATCTTTGCACTTCCGCAAACCTCCTGCGTTGTGCCGTTAAGTGCATATTCCATTACTGCTCTTATGCACATCTCAAATTCCTCGCCGTGTATGTCCTCCTATGCCTTGTAAAGGCCATCGTAAAATACAAAGCTATCTCGCTTTAATGTCTGGTTACAGGTCGCTTTTTCGCTCATTTGTTCTCCTTTTTGGGTTGAATTTTGGGGATGACATCTCTGCATCCCCGCTTTTTTCTTTATATATAGTATACCACAAATTTATTAAAAAATCAAGAACGCATGTTCGCATGTGTTTTGAATAATACAGTAAATATGGGATTAAGAGCTGAGCAAAGTGCAAAAATAAAGTGGAAATTATCAAAAAAAGAGCTTTTACGGGAGTGCATCAAAAAAAGGGTTTAAAATTTGTAGGAAATGTCAGTTGACTTATGTGTAAAAAGTGATATAATATAGTGTAGAATTGCGGATATTATCCACGAAAGGAAGAATGACGTGACAAACGAGAACGAAATATGGGAAATGGCGAAAGTAAATCTGCAGAAGAATCTTAATTTTTCAGACATATCCATGAACCTGTGGTTTGGAAGCATGGTATTAAAGGTACTTACCGAAAACACCGCCTATTTCAGCATAGAGAATGACTTCAAGCAAAACATAATCAATACAAGGTATATTGATGATATAAAGGCGGCAATGGCTGAAATTCTGGGATTTGAAGCGGATGCGGTAGTGCTGTCCACAGAAAAGGATACCTTTGAAAACAAGCTTGCCAAGGCTCTTTGTAACGAAAAAGAGCAGGACGAGCCTGAAAATAATGCAGCTTTCGTATAAAGGCAGAATGAGAACATTCCCAATATAAAAAGAATGGACAACAGCTATCTTTCCCGTGAAATCAGAAAGAGTGACGATGAGCAGGGTGACACCTCTGTTAAAACAGGCTCTGTGCTTGTGTCGGGTAAGATTACCGAGTATAAACCTGAATATACCTTTGACAACTTCGTGGTAGGCGGCTCAAACAAGACAGCCTACACAGCTTCGAGAACTGTTGCACAGGACCCAGGTGGCTCAGGCTTCAATCCGCTGTTTTTGCACGGTGACCCCGGACTTGGCAAAACACATCTTCTTTATGCCATTACCGGAGAAATATCTGCACACCACCCCGACTACAACATAATTTACGTAAAGGGTGAGGATTTTACCAACGAGCTTGTTGAGGCACTTGCCTTGAAAACTCCTGTTTCTTTCCGTGAAAAGTACAGAAAGGCAGACGTTCTGCTTGTTGACGACGTTCAGTTTATTGCAGGAAAAAATACTATTCAGGAAGAATTTTTCCATACCTTTGATGCTCTTTATGAAGCCGGAAAGCAGATTGTTGTATCCTCAGACCGTCCGCCAAAGGACATAAAGCAGCTTGAAACAAGGCTTCGTTCACGCTTTGAAGCGGGATTTATGTCGGACATTTCAACGCCTGACCTTGAACTTAGAGTGGCTATTCTAAAAAGAAAGGCTGCTCACCTTGGAATTGATGTGCCAAATGATGTACTTATGTACCTTGGTGAAAACATAAAGGACAATATCAGGCAGATTGAGGGAGCACTCAAAAAAATGCGTGCACTTGCTTTTATTCAGGGCGAGGAAATTAACATGAGCCACGCAAAAATAGTTGTAAACGATGTGCTTACCAACATGGCAAACTCCATAACTCCTGCAAAAATTCTGTCATATGTTGCACAGAAGTATAATGTTCCTGAGGAGGACATAAAGTCCAGCAGACGTACAAAGGACATAACTGCCGCAAGACATCTTACGGTTTATCTTATACGCAATCTTCTTGATATGCCCTTTGTTTCCCTTGGTAAATTCTTTAACCGTGACCATACTACCATGATGTCATCAACGGAAAACGTGGAAAATATGAGAAAGACAAGCCCCGAATTTGACAACATGGTAAGCGAGCTTATACGACAAATCAAGTCGGGAAGCTGATACACAGCACTTTTTGCAGTAGGCACAAAGGAGAAAAGTTTATGCAAAATTATGTCAATCTTGCTTCAAAGCCTTTGCCTGTCACACCGGATGAGGTAAGCGGGGACGGAAGTGTTGATTTTGTATATGTAAGCGGAGATGCTTATGTTGACCATCCAAGCTTCGGTACGGCAATTATTGGAAGAATACTTGAAAAAAACGGCTTTAAGGTCGGCATAATTCCACAGCCGGAGTTTATAACGGCATACAAGGACGGCAGTGGCAAGGGAGTATGCGTATTT
>JAGBCG010000162.1 GCA_017938055.1 Clostridia bacterium | reverse complement strand
TTTTCCAGGCAGGGTGTTTTTTAACACCTTTCCAAATTATCTGCGGGTCGGGACGTATAAGAATTATATCTTTCCAGCGTTCAAGACGCTCTCCGTCAGAGGCATCCAGAAGCTCATAGTCTTCAAAATCAGTAGTATACCACATATTTTTCCTTTCAGCGTGTATTTAACGCCTGTCTATGCTTAAATAATCAAAGTCACCTGAGGGCAGGGTGAGAATGTCGTTTTGGGGCACCTTGCACTCTAAGGTATAGATGTATTTGTTAGAGGGATTTGAAAGCTTTGCGGTTGTCATTTGCACGGTTTTGGATTTTCCACGTGCAGCAATGACATTATCTAAGGACATGCCGTCAATAATAAGCTTTGCGTAGCTTGTGTTGGTGTTTTTAATAATAAATGTTGGCACAAGAGGAGTTGCTTCAAGGTCTGTTTTGCGTTTAAAATTACGAATTTCAACACCATCCGGACAACAAGCAAAGCAAAAGTATGACCTGGTTTTAGTTTCGTCACTGTTTCTGTAAACAATATAAAGCTCAAGGTCTTCAAAAAGAGCATCTTCAAGTAAGAAGTTTTCAAACAGCTTTGTAAAAGCAAAAGTAAAGCGGGTATTTATGCTCTCAATACGAAGATTCTGTGCTTTTCCCGATAAAAACTCTGTAAAGCTGTCGCAATAAAGTACATTCATGTTTCTTATAGAGATGTCACTGATATCGCAGGGTTTATTAGCTGTACCGAATTGAATTACGTTTACAGCAGATTTTACAGTGCAGTTTTTGATGTAGATGTTGCCACAGCAGCCCTCAAAAACAATACAGTCGTTCATTCCGTTTGTTGTAACACCTGAAATATTTATATACTGACAGCTGTCAAAATGAAAACTGCTTACAGCACAGGACGCATTGACAGAGCAGGAGTATATGCTTATGTTTTCACACTGAGAAAAAGAGAAAACATCGCAGTGAATGTCCTGTTCAATATTAAATAAACCGCCGCAGATTTCGATACCTGATGCATTTTCTGCACATATAAAAGATTTGCCGGCTTTGTTGTGCGGAATGTATTTAATGTTTGCCATAGGATGAAGATGAAGCTTTGTGTTGGAATTTAACACAATAGGCTTAGTAATAAGATAATCTCCAAAGGGAACACTTATTAAATTTTCACCGTTTTCAATGGCTTTTAAAAATGCATCGGTACAGTCTGTTTTCCCGTCTGGAATTGCACCGTATGCAAGAATGTCCGCACCGTAAATTAAGTTTTCACCCATTACTGTTATCCTCGTAAATGTATATAATTAGACTTTTGTCATTTTGTATTTTCGTAAAACCATAAATTTCCGTGACATCGCAATTACAAAGATCGCTTATTCCGTCACCTGTATATTTTAAATATGCCTCTTTTTTTACCCATATTTCAAGAAAGGCTTGCTGTTTGTCCTTGCTGCTTAAAATAAACCTTTTTTCATTATCGGTGAAAAATCGGTTAATGATACGCTCTGGATTTTTAATAACTCTGCTTTTGCTTTCGCAGTCAATTCCGAAGCTTTTTTCACAAACTCCTACTATAATCACATCCGACGTGTGAGTAACGCCTGTGAATAGATAGTTGTTTTCAAGATAAGGCTTTCCCAAAGGAGTGCGTAAAACCTTGCCGGAATATGCAGAAAGTGAGTTTTTTTCGCAAAAGCACCTACGGACGTAAGTATTAAAACGTCCGTATCGGCACTTTTGTGATTTTGCTTTTTTGGGTAGTAGAATAATTCCATGAAGAAATTATTCCTCAGAAGAAGTTGTATTGTCAACTGCTTGTTCTTCAGAAGCCTCGTTGCTGTCTGTAGCTTCTTCCAACGAACTGTCCTGTTCAACCTCTTGCTGCTTGTCAACACGTGTAAAGGAAACAATCTTCATGCCCTCGTTACCAAGACGCATAACTCTTACACCTGTTGCTGTTCTAGAATATATGCTGATTTCAGCGGCTCTTGTTCTGATAATCATACCTGTGTTGGTGATAAGCATAACATCGTCATCCTCATAAACAGCTGCAATGCCTGCCAGCATGCCGACCTTGTCGTTTACCTTGTGGCATGTTACGCCCTTACCGCCTCTGTTGTGGATGGGGAATTCCGATATCTTGCTTCTCTTACCGTAGCCGTTTTCGGATATAAAGAGTATATGTCTTTCATCGTCCTTGCTGAGTGCAACAGCACCTACAACAAGGTCGTCATTTTGAAGATTAATTGCCTTGACACCACGTGCCGTTCTGCCTAAGGTTCTTGCTGCAGACTCATCAAAATGAACGGCAAAGCCCTTGTGTGTTGCAAGAAGAACATCGCTGTTTCCGTCTGTTCTTAGAACGTAGAGAAGCTCGTCGCCCTCGTCAAGATTTATGGCAATAAGACCGGAACGGCGAATATTTTTGTAGCTTTCAAGAAGAGTACGCTTGATAATGCCGTTTTTGGTAATCATGGTAAGATATGGACAAGCCTTGAAATCTTCAATGGAAAGGTATGCCGTAACCTTTTCTTCCTTGTCAAGCTCAATGATATTCACAAGATTCATACCCTTGGAGTTTTTTGAAGCTTCGGGAATTTCATAGCACTTTTTCATGAATACTCTGCCTTTGTTGGTAAAGAGCATCAGATAATTGTGAGTGTTGGCAATAATAACGCTTTGAACAAAGTCCTCATCCCTCGTTTTCATGGTAGTGATTCCTCTGCCGCCACGTCTTTGAACATTGTATTCAGCAACAGGGATTCTCTTTACATAACCCTCGTGACTGATTGTAACAACGCAGTCTTTTCTTTCGATAAGGTCTTCAATGAGAAGCTCATTTTCAACTTCCTCAATGTCTGTTCTTCTTTCGTCACCGA
>JAGBCG010000161.1 GCA_017938055.1 Clostridia bacterium | reverse complement strand
TCATCAACCTGTCCTGCGATACCGTCAAGACCGTCGCAACCGAAGAGAACTGCTTCACAGCCCTTTGCAACTGCAGCCTTAGCTACAAGACCTGCTTCTGTGTAGTAGAAAGGAAGGAAGATAACGTCGCAGTCCTTGAGAGCTTCAACCTGTGTGGAGAAGTCCTTCTTGTTTTCTGCGTCGAATGTCTGTGTCTTGAATTCAACACCAAGCTCAGCCATACGTGCTTCAAATGCTTCATAGATACCGGAAGAATATGTATCACTTGTATCATAGATAGCACCGATGTTTTCATAGAGAGCTGTAAGCTCATTTGCTGCGAGGATACCCTGGTCGGGGTCACCGAAGCAAACGCGGAAAGCGTTGTCTTCTGCGATACAGATGTCAGCGGAAGCAGAGGGTGTCATGAAGAAAAGGTTGTCAGAAACAGCCTTAGCTGCGAAAGCTTCGCAAGAACCGCTTGTTACGGAACCGAAGGAAATCTGCATACCTGCTTCATAGAGCTGGTCGTAAGCTGTGGAAGCCTTGTCAGCAGCAGCCTGGTCGTCTTTGATGTCGAACTTGAAGTTAACACCGTTAAGACCGCCATTAGCGTTGATTTCTTCTACAGCAAGCAGAGCACCGTTCTGTACGGAAATACCGTAGCTGGAAGCGTCACCTGTGAGAGGACCTGTACCACCGATAAAGTATTCGGTGTTTTTAGCTGTGTAGCTTGTTGTTGCAGAGCCGCAGGCAATCATGCATACTGCCAGAACTGCAACGAGTGCGATTGAAAGAAACTTTTTCATTTTTCTTGCTCCTTTGTTTGTTTTGATTAAACAAAAGGGCTCACGCATATTATTTTTTCGTGAACCCTTTTAGCTCGTATCATTATACAATATTTTTCGTTTTTTTACAAGAGGTATTTTGCACAAATTTCAATAGCATTGTATATCGCTTTTTGCCAATTTTGCGTGAATTTGCACAAACAAACACATTAACACCCTGTTTTGTTATAAATACCATTCCACAGCGGAGAACAGAGGAGTAAATGTTACTGAATCAAAGGCAGAGACTTTGATGCGAACAGGTGAGCTTAAATTATCAATGTTAATATCAAATTCATTTGCAAGCTCAGAAGAGGTAAATCTCTTTCTTTGGGAAGCAATAAGCTGATTTCTTTCGTTGTATACGCCTATGATAACTGTATAATAAGACGATTTTGCATACGCTGTGACACTTGCACTGAGCGTTCCGTCAGTAAACTCAACATTGTTCAGACGTAAAATTGGCTTGTCAGAATACATACACTTAAGAACGGGATATTCTCCGGTGCCAACATATGTCCATGTGTTTACGAAGTCAAAACCAATGGTGTCACAAATAAAGCTTTCTGACAAAAGATTGTTTGCGGAAGCGGATGTGCCGTAAATGGACACTGAACCCGTAGAAGTGATTGAACTTCCTCTTCTGTAGAATATATTTGATACACCTGCGTACTGAGAAACTTCACCTGAAACGGCACCGGCATATGCTGATGTTTTTGTGGTGAGACTGGATGATGCACTTACGTTGGCATTTGCAAAGCTGTTTGCAAGCATGATATCAATGTCCAGTGATTCATTTGAAAGGCTTCCAATAGGGACAGAGGGGGAATAAGCACTGCCGTAGGAGTAAACGGAGCCTGCAAGACCACCGGCACTGCACTTTAGTGTACCGTACGCTGTAACAGAACCTACATAGTAACACTCAGAAGCCTTTGCCAGAGTACTTGCATATGTGTACATATATCCAGCAAGACCGCCGGCATAGGTCGAAGAAGTTTCGCCATCGTTTGAAGCGAAAATATCACTTGTTGCATAGCAGTTTGTGATAAGCGACTTTCCGCTTTCAGAATTTACATATCCTGCAATATTACCTGCATATAGCTTTTTTGCACTCACAGACACGTCAAATCCGGTTGCATCTACATATATGCTGTCAATAATCGTGTTTTGTCCCTTACAGGTTATATAACCAGCAAGACCTCCCACATAAATCTCTGAATCTAAGTCGTAGTTTTGAATATCAATTTCAAAATCAGAAAGATAAAGATTTTTTATGGATGCATTTTTTACATATCCGAAAAGACCAACGTATTTTCCTTCTTGAAGCTGGAAGCATCTAATTGAATATCCGCATCCATCAAGCTTTGCACTAAAGGGATTCTCCTCTGTTCCAATGGGTGTCCATAGATTGTTGCCAAGATTAATGTCGTTACCAAGAACATAATACGCAGTTGAGTAATCTGTGTTTGCCTCGTTTACTACCTTTGCAAAAAGAGCAAATTCTTCGGCAGAGGAAATGATGTAAGGAAGGGACGAAGTTCCGTAGCCCTCACTGAATGAGTCTGCAACTTCACCATTCCAGGAGGTTTTGTCTATTTCGTTAAATACAGCGTAAAGCTCAGTATTATTTGTAACAATATAGGAGGAAAAATCGACTTCATCGCCATCACTGGTAAGTGACCAGTGGTCAAACTCATAACGATATCTAGATGTTTCGCTTTTCGTCGGAATGGTTGATATAGGTGTTATAAGTCCACCATATTCCACCTGCAGTGCATTTCCAAAAGCCATGCCTTCCGATATAAACGTTACATTGTACACTTGCTTTTGACTGTTGAAAACAGCATAAAATGAGGTTTGAGCATTAACAGAGTCATTGTCAAAATCGTATTCTTCTCCGTCAGGCTCCAATGACCAGTGTGAGAATGTGTATGTAAACTCTGGCGTAGAAGCCTTTTGAGGAATCGCTTTTGGAGCAGATACCTTGCCATCCTCACCAAAATATGATTCGCTAAAATATTCGTCATCACTGAAAAACAACGCAAGACCGTAGTTTTTAATGAGCGTAGGATATTGATAAAGAGCATTGCTATCTATTTCCCATACGTTGTCAAAGTCAAAACCAGAGTAGCTGTCACAAGAAACGGCATCCTCAGCAGATATTGTATAAATGCCTGAGATAGAAAAAACATTTTTTCCCGTAACGGTTTGACTTTCAAGCTCATAGCAGTTTTTGAATAAGGGAGCGAAGCTGTAACCAACTAAGCCTCCAACATATGAATCAATGCTTTTTCCACTCTCATACAGGGTGTCAATGGCATCGCCTGAAGCATAGCAGTTATAAATGGGCTTTTCCATTGATTCAGAATACTTTGATTCGTCAAATTCTGCCTGACCGATAAAACCGCCCGCTGCAACATATCCTGTGTCTGACGTTAACGCAAGGGTGCTTCCGCATACATTACCTGTAGAATAACAGTCGAAAATGTACATTGTATCGGTAGCTCCCACACTTCCGGCAAAGCCACCGGCAAATGCTATTCTCTTGCTGTTTACGGTCATATCTCCTGTAGAATAGCAGGAGGAAAAGTAAGCTGTTCCGCCTTTCTGGTTGGACATACGCGTTGCCGCCTGAGCGACAATACCTCCTGAAAAGCCGTGCACATATTCTGAAAGTGAGGTATCAACAATTACATCACCTGTGGAATATGATTTTCTGAGAGAAAAGACGGCATCTGTAAGAGAGCCAATGCATCCAAACAGACCTGAACCTGCGGCAGTGTATGGCTCGTAGGTCGACTGGTTGTAATAATTTGATGCATTTACCGCAACATCAACATCGCAGTCAGCACTTACGTGATATATGGCAAGCTCTGTGTTGCTTCCCGAAACTGCGTAACCTATAATGCCGCCTGCAAATAAGTTTTTGTCGGAGTATGCAGAAATAGAGCAGTTGGTTACATGACAGTTTGAAATACTGGTTTTTCCACCTATTGCATCTGAAACGACACGGCCTGCAAGAGTACCCACATATGTATCCGGCACGTTAGAGCCTGTTCTTGAGATATCAATCGTTATATTGTCAAGGCTAAGATTCTTAACTGAGGCATTGTATACAAGACCGAAAAAGCCTACATAACGTGTCTCTGCCTGATTTATAGCAAAATTTGAAATGGTATGACCATTACCGTCAAAACTTCCTTTAAATGCACAGCTGTACAGGGTATCATTGCTGAAAAAACCAACAGGAGTCCATGTATCTGAGTTAAGGTCGATATCATTTAAGAGCTTGTAATGAAGGTCGACACCAACACCACTGTTTATGTTTTGAGCAAAATATATAAGCTGTTCCTTGTCGGCAATTTGATAAGGATTTTCCTTTGAACCATCGCCGCCCTCATAACCGTCAGACATTAAAAGGGTATCGCCTGGTCTTATGTTTGACGGTTTGTCATTGCCCTCAAGCTCCTGTGCTAG
>JAGBCG010000160.1 GCA_017938055.1 Clostridia bacterium | reverse complement strand
ATGGTCCATCAGGAGCTTAATCAGGCACTCAAGCGAAGTGTCAGCGAAAACATGTGGATGGGACGTCTGCCATTATGGCACAAGCTTTTTCCTATTGTTAAGGAAAAGAAGATGAACCGTGAAACAAGTATGATTCTATCAAAGCTTGGAATCAGTGTAGACCCCAAAACTACAATGAGCAAGTTATCGGTTTCACTTCGTCAGATGGTAGAAATCGCAAAGGCTGTGTCTTACGATGCAAAAATTATAGTTTTTGACGAGCCAACCTCCTCTCTTACCGAAAAGGAAGTAGAGCATCTTTTTAAAATCATTGATATGCTCAAGCAAAAAGGATGCGGAATAATCTATATTTCACACAAGATGGAAGAAATCCTTAAAATTTCCGATGACATCACAATAATGCGTGACGGCAGACATGTTGCCACAAAAAGAGCAAACGAGCTTACCATGGAGGAAATAATACGTCTTATGGTTGGTCGTGAGCTTACTGAGCGTTATCCAGAAATGTCGCAAAGAGATTTATCAAACACTTTACTTGAAGTAAAGAACCTTACAGGAATGTATACAAAGCTTAAGGATGTTTCTTTTACCTTGAAAAAAGGAGAAATTCTTGGAGTTGCAGGGCTTGACGGCTCTGGCAGAACTGAGCTTCTTGAAACTCTTTATGGCATCCTCACGCGTAAAAGCGGCGAAATTTACCTGTCCGGCAAAAGAATATACAACAAAAACGCAAGGGATTCCATCAACAACGGATTTGCACTTCTTACCGAGGAGCGTCGTGCAACAGGCATTTTCGGTATTCTTTCCATAAGCGACAATGCCGTTATTTCAAGCATCAAAGAGCACAGAGCAGGACCCTTTATCAGCAATCGCAAAATCAAGAACAGCACCGACTACGTTATTAATTCCATGAGAGTAAAAACGCCTAGTGGCAAAACAAAAATACGTTCGCTTTCTGGCGGTAATCAGCAAAAGGTAATTCTCGGTCGATGGCTTTTAACAAAACCCTCTGTTTTACTGCTTGACGAGCCTACCCGAGGCATTGACGTAGGTGCTAAATTTGAAATTTACAGGCTTATAGGACAGCTTGCCGACAGTGGAAAGGGTGTTATTATGGTTTCCTCGGAAATGCCGGAGCTTTTAGGTGTTTGTGACAGAATCCTTGTTATGAGCGGCGGTATGCTTTCAGGCGAGGTTTATCCAAAAAACACCACTCAGGAGGAAATACTCACTCTTGCTGCAAAATATGTTTAAGGAGGCAAAAGAATGTCACAGACTTCCAACAGCGACACTTCTCTAAAGGGGCGTTTTGCCTCATTTATTAATGCAGATACCAAAGACAAAAGACGCATTATTACCGACACACTATTTAACAATGCGATGTATATTATTATTATCATTGCCATAGTATTCATTGCAATTCGTGTTCCCGCTTTTTTGTCTTTATCATCAATTATAAACATCATTTCACTTACTGCCGCAAAGCTTCCCATTGCTTTGGGTATCGGTGGTGCTATTGTCCTTACAGGAACGGATATTTCAGCTGGGCGTGTTGTAGGTCTTACTGCCTGCATTTCCGCTTCGCTTTTACAAATGCTCGGTTACGCCAACAAGATGTTTCCAGGCCTTGCTCCTCTTCCTCTATGGCTGGTTTTTCTCATTGTTGTGGCGGTGGGTGCACTTGTAGGTCTTATAAACGGATTTTTCGTTGCCAAATTCAAGCTTCATCCATTTATCGTTACGCTGTCAACTCAGCTAATTGTTTTCGGTGTTGTGCTTATGTACCTTATGATTGGTACAAACAACGGTCAGACGCTTTCGGGTCTTGATCCTGCGTACACCGAATTTGTAAGAGGTACGCTTTTCAGAATTGGCGGTGTTGCCGTTCCAAAATATGTTCTTTACTCAGCCATTATCACAGTAATTATGTGGATTGTCTGGAACAAAACTGCTTTCGGCAAAAACATGTTTGCCGTTGGCTCAAACGAGGAAGCGGCAAATGTATCGGGCATCAATGTTTTCAGAACTATCGTTCTTGTCTTTACTCTTGCAGGTGCAATGTACGGCATCACTGGCTTTATTGAGGGTGCAAGAATTGCCTCCTGCTCTGCAAACACAGGTTTAAATTACGAGTGCGATGCCATTGCGGCATGTGTTATTGGTGGTGTTTCCTTTGTTGGCGGTACAGGTAAAATCAGCGGAATTGTCATAGGTGTACTCTTACTTCAAATTATCTTTGTAGGTCTTAATTTCCTGTCTGTTTCGGCAAACATGCTTTATGCCATAAAGGGTCTTATAATCTTAGGTGCATGTGCTATTGACATGAGAAAATACCTTGCAAGACGATAAAAAAATACAGCAAAATATACAAAATATTTTTAAAAGCATCTGTCCAAAAAAAAACGGCAGATGCTTATTTTTCTTGTTCTCAGAATTTGACATTTTGAAACATATAAATTCATTTTTATGTAAAATGCCGAAAATATAAAATATACAATTATTCCGTTGAATATGTGACTTATATATGGTAGAATATTTGTGGAGTATTATATTCAAAGGATGTGAGTATTTTGAACAACAATAATGGTTACAATGAGCATAATCCAGACATTCCCAACTTTGGTTCCCGTCAGCAAATGGATGAAATCAGGCAAAACGAGTATCTTGAACGTCAGGCACGTCTTAAAAGAGCTGCAGTGCTTCAAAGGCAGCAGCGGCTTCGTCAAAAACGTATTGAGCAACTTAAGCAAACAATTACCGCATGGGCTGTTCTTGCTTTTATTGTCATTGCCATAATTGCAATAATTGTGGGAATAGTTTCTTCTGCTCGTGGTGGTGACGACAAAGGCGGCAGAGAAAACAACAAGGCAAGTGAAGCTGTTTTAAGTGCTTATTCAGACTTTCAAAAAGCTTCCTACAACTTTACAGGCGACAGCGGAGCTTCGGATTTTGACAGCTATACGAGAGAAAACGCAAATGTTGTCTTAAATTATCTTGAGTATCCCTCATACTACAGCATTATTTCTCAAAGCTCAGCTTACATAAATTCAAGCTTTTCGGATGAATTTCGTGATGCAGTTCGCAACTGTCCGATTTTCAGCAACGGATATGTGTGGTCAAGCAATACAAGCATGAAATATCCCCTTACCAACGGCTATCTTTACGACACAAACGCCTCATTTATCTGTGCTGTAAGTGACATATGCTCCTGGGACGCCGAAACAGATTTTCTTTACAAAACAGACTCGACCTCCTCAGGCTCAAAGGACATTTCAAACGGCATGACGGTATTGCAAAAGCTTGAGCTTGCAACAGATTATTTCTTTGACAAAAATGACCTTAACGGAGGAGGCATACGCTACAACGAGGATGACGGTCTTGTTTATGTGCTCACAAGTGCTAACAATGGTCTTTCCGGTGCGAAACCCTCAAATATTTTTCACAACCATTCCTTTGGATATCTTGATTTATACAACAACATTCTTTTCAACAAAGCAATGACAAATCTCGCCCGTCTTTACACTCACATTGACGACACACAAAAGGCGGATTTTTACAAGAGCATTGCTAAAAAGAACAAAGAAGCAATAACCGACAAATTTTTTAACAACAGCCTTGGCAGATATGTGGGCTTTATTGACTCAGACGGAAAAGTTCATGACCTTGGATATACAGCAGTCAATCTCTTTGCAATTTCAGAGGACGTAGCAGAAAAAGAACAGCGTGACAAGATTTTCTCCTGGATTGACGGCGAAACAAAAATCAATACCGACACCTGTTCATCAGGCAAGGTATACAAGGACAAAAAGCTCCCTGTCTTCAATACAGTTTGTGCTCTTGAAGAAAGCTGGTTTGATTTAGAGGGTGACTCAGACTTTTCCGGAAGTGCAAACTACGGAAAATACAGTCAAAATGGCGGTGAATCCTTTGCCAGCGAGTTCTTCAACCTTGCAGCAAGAAGCTCTTATCAATCGTCAAAGAAAATAAAGAGCAATGTTAAAAAGTATGCAGGCTCTCTTTCTGCTTCAAAAAATGGACACGGCGAGGATTTATTTGCTCTTTCCTCTGCCTTTATCGGTGCTAAAAGTCTTTTTGGCATAGATACCGACTGCGAAATTCTTTATGTTTCTCCAATTTTATCGTCCGGTAGTTCTTTTGCTGTGAGAAACATATCCTTTGACGGCAACATTTATGGATTTAAATTCAGCGAGAATCAAGTGTTGATAACGGCTTCTCTAAGCTCTGCTGTTAAAATCAAAATAGGCTCTTATGACGAAAACACTCAGTTTAAGATGTCAGTAATTGAGGATGGTATTGTTACTTCGGAGGAAACTGTCAAAGCTGACAAGGATGGTTATGTTTCTGTTTACAAGAGATTTGGTTCGGGCAGTTTTATTGTACTTGAATTGGAAAAGTAAAGTACACAATGCTCTCATATACCTTTAGCCCTCTTTTTTCTCAGGTGCGGATGGTGACTGTTTCGGAAAGCTAAAGCACATATAAAATTATTCCCTGTCGGATTGTTTTCTGACAGGGAATTTTGTTTTCTATTTTAGTTTTGTCTCTGTATTAGATAAGTATTGGTATGCATAAATGACTTTTTTATTCATTTACTATGAATGACTATTTAGAAAACAAAAAGGAGCAAGGTGTATTTCAACCTTGCTCCCTTTTAATGTATATGCTGTTTAGTTCAACAAATTGGAATTAGTTAGTTACTTCGGGGTCTCCAATTTCCTCATTTCCTAAATAAACGCTATACTCTTTTCCTTCATATAGATTCATAATCTGTCTGCGTAGTTTTGAGGGATACAAAGGGGTTGTATTTAATGTCTTGATGTCAAGCCAGTCATATCCAACCTGATTTGTGTCACCTTGCAAGATAGCATTTTCGATTTTTCCCTTATACTCGCATAAAAACACGAGGTCAACACGATGAAATTTTTCGCCATGTAGTCCCTCTATTACAAATACTAGGTCTTTTACATCTACCTGCAACCCCATTTCTTCTGCAACTTCTCTGCAAACTGCCTCTGGTAAAAGTTCCTCTACATCTTGTCCACCGCCTGGCATGATATACCATTCTTCGTTTCCATCGCTGATTTTCACTGCCAGCATTTTGTCATCTTTAATAATCAATGCTTTTGCCGCATTCCTTATAGCTCGTTCCATAATATATTACCTCTAACAATCAAACAGATTAAGTATGCAATAGAAATACTTGATTTGGGTATCCAAATTCTACTGTTAGTTCATCTTCAACGAAGCCAAATTTCTTGTATAGTGCTCTTGGTGCAATCCCTTTCTCATCATCTTCTCGGAATGTTGATACAGATATATCTTTTGTCCTGTCCAACTGTTCCAAGGCCCTGCTAAGTAAGCATGAAGCAATGCCGTATCTTCTGTGTTTAGGTGATACACCCAAGCAACAAATCATGTTATGACTTCGTGAAAACAAAAGCACGCCAATAATTTTCTCATTGTCATCTTTTGCACACAATGCCTGTGCTTTGCTGATAAACCGCAAAACTGTTTTACGATGCTCCGCAATTTTTTCGTTTGTCTCTAAGCCAGGAAAATTCCAACGGATTTCTTCAACAAGATTCATCCAGTTATCAATATCAGTAATTTCTCCAAATTGAATCATCATGGTAGATTTCTCCAAATTCTTATTCATCTAACTCTTTCTTTGTCTATATAGATTGATAAATTGGAAAAAGTTCCAATTTCTAACTATATTATATCATACTTTTGCTAATTTGTCACGTTACGGAGACAAAATTAGCAAAATTGTTAACTTAACATACCTTTTAAGTCAAAGGATATAGGCTTATCTTTAAACTTGTTAAGAGGTATCTTTTTAGCCTGATTGGATAACAAAGTAATTATATCATAGGCTTGTTCAAGATAGGATTTGTGCTTGTTCTTCTCAACCCAATAGAATAGCGCCAAGTAATAGTCAAGAAATTTGGAAGATACACCATGATATAGATACATAAAATCACTTATATTGTGGTGATAACCATTGATATGACCAAGACTATATCCACCACTTGTATGCTTTCCACTTGGTATTTGCTTTAATGGTATCTTGTGCTTGTTTGCTACTGTCTTATATGCTCTGTGGCTGTCTGTAATTAAAACAGTATCTTCTGTAAAATGTGGTAAAAGTGCCTTTTCAATATGACTTGCCCATATTCTACCAACACAAACAGTCTGCAAGAAATGATTATTGTTCCTGTCGATACAGGACAGGCAACAGATTTGTTGATTGCTGATACCTCTCTTTTTCTTCTGGTGTTCATTCAACGTCTTTAAGACCTGAATAATTTTCTCTGTTTCCATACTATTTAAGGCATTGGAGAACTTTTCTTGTGATTTCAAATCATCGTAATTGACATAGTTTAGCAACTCATTTCTAACCTGTTCTTCATTATCATTGAGAGCTTGTAAGAAACCACTATCAAATCCTTGTTTCTCAATATATTCAAGTTTTTGTTTGTAATTTCTATGAGTATATGGCATTCTGCCAAGTGTTTTCAAGAAAAACATTGGGTCTTTTATGTCCTTGAAAGACAAAGGATAGTAATACTCGTCACTCTCTGCTAAACTCTTGAAATCGTCTTGATTGCTTACAAACTGATGAAGAATAGAACATATCCTATGTCTGTTATGTAATACTGTCTGTTTGTTGATACCAAGTTCTTTGGCTATGGTACGGCAACTTTCCCCCTGCAAGGTCAACTTGATAAGCTCAATCCACTTTGCAATAGGTAATTTGGAACGAAAAGCAACAGTACCAATGGTATCCCCAAAAGTTCTTGCACAGTCCTTGCATTTGTATCTCTGTCTGCCGTTCTTTGTGCCGTTCTTGATAATCTTGATTGAACCACAAACAGGGCAAACAACAGTATCTAAATCCTTATTTGCAGAAGAACTCCTACGTTCTCTGCAACATTGGAAAAAGACCTTTTCTTCCTTTGTTAGTTTGGATTGTTCACTTCTCTTTGTTTGCAAAATGGATAGCAAATCCAAAATTTGCTCGTCAGTAAGATTTGCAAAAGAGAT
>JAGBCG010000159.1 GCA_017938055.1 Clostridia bacterium | reverse complement strand
TCTTACCTGTCTGCTTTTTGGGAAGTGTTTCGTAGCTTATGCCTTCAACTGCATTGTATGCATTTTCTATAACACCCATTCCCGTGTAGGAAACCGTAGCGTTGTTTGTAACATTCTGAACAGTTACCTTTTGCGTAAGGGATATTGCAGAATCTGCAGCATTCTTGTCAACAACAAGGTTTTCAATTTTTCCCGATTGAACAAGAAGAGTTGTTTTCTTACCTGTAACATTGAGGTTTTCAATTTCCTCTGCCTTTAAGACTGCAGAAGCACCCACCTCAACAAGCTCAAACTCACCTTCAAGCTCTACAGTACCCGACTGTAAATCCTTACCCTCAAGCATAACCTTTGCAAAAGCATCATCTCCGGAAGCATACATCGGCTGATGAACAATAAGCTGATTTACAGCAGAATTCTTGTCTGCCATAAGTGTAAGCTCGCCTGTACAGTTGTTTGTAATCACGTCAGCAGTTGTGTTGCCAAGACTGAGAATAACCGTACCGCTTTTTACTTCGATATTGCCAAGAACTCGGCAGTCTTCAAGTAAAATTTCCGCATCATCCTGTGCAGCTATAACAAGACCGTCCGTGAAAATAGTCTGGGAAACAGTCTGTGACTTTTTGATTTCCTGAACGCCGTTTACAACATTTTCATTCTTTATAAGCTCACTTATAAGCTTTGCCGCTTCAGCTCTTGTAAGCTGACCTTTAGGCAGAACATTTCCGTTCTGATCGCCGTTCATATATCCCTTGAAAGCGATTGTTGCGATTGCATCCTTTGCCCAGTCTGCAATATCCGCCTTATCCTTGAAGCTGTCAAGAGAAGCCTTCTGTGTTACAGGAAGCACGATTCTTGAGAAAATCACTGCTGCCTCCTGACGTGAAACAGGAATATTAGGTCTAAAAGTGTTGTCCTCATCATAGCCCTTTATATATCCTGCGTATAATGCACGCTTAACATCGTTTGAAAACCAATCCTCGTCCTCAACGTCGATAAATTCAGAAGCTGTTACTCCGGAAATTCCAAGTGCACTGTTTATCATTTTTGAAAACTCGGCACGTGTCACCGTCTTATTTGGCTTAAAGGTATTATCGGTATAACCGTTGATATAACCTTTTTCTACGCCGTATTCTATGTACTCTTTTGCCCAGTGTCCCTCAATATCCGCAAGCTTTACATCACTTGCAAAGCACGCAACGGAAAAGAGTGCCGCAAAGCACAAAGACACGCATGCGATTACGGCTGCGATTTTAAACTTTCTCATTTTCATCTTCCTTTCACGATTGGATTAGACTTTTTAAGTCATTATAAATGTCCAAATATATGATACACTATTTTTTTGTATTTTACAAGTACTTTTTAACATTATTCACGGATAATTTATCATTTCTTTCCTTTATACATAATTAATTTTCCGAGAAGAAAAAAAGACTGCACCGCCACATAACGATACAGTCTGTTTACTACGCTTTTAAGCTGCTTTTTTATTTTATTTAGAGGTTTGTTTATTATTCTGCAGCTTCGTCCACAACCTCTTGCGAAACATACAACTCGATTGCTTCGCCGTCAACTGCGTCACCCTCAGTTGCCACATCTTCTGCAACTTCGCCATCAATTAACTCATCCTCAGTTGCTCCGTCGTCCGTTGCTTCACCCTCAGCTTTTTCAAGTGTACGGGCAGAAAGATAAATTCCGTATGGCTCGTTGTAAGAAAGAATTTCCTCAGCCAAACCAAAGTTCTTTGCAATTACTGCCGACTGTTGTGCCTGCAGTGATTGCATCTTACCAAACACACCAGAAAGCGTTGTTGTTCCTGAATATCCATATCCCAAAAGTACAAGCTCTCTATTGACAATGCTTCTTATCTGTGCAAGGTCCCCACCGTCAAGTATTGCCTGCTGAGCAGACTTGATAAGTGAAGAAATACACTCAAAGTCGCTCTTTTCATCCTTGCCGCTAAAACTAGGAACAAAGCCTAAATGTGCACTGGGGGCTGTACGAAGATTTGATTTCTTTGCATTTTCAACATAGTCATGGTCATTGTTGGGAGGATACTTGATATATGTATTACCCGTAACGTAGTTATCCATAACATATGTGTTACCTGTCATAGTTATGCTATCTTCGAATTCATTGTAATTGTAGTTAACTCCTTCAATTCCGTACTGAAGAAGATTTGCAAGCTCGGAATCTGTCTGTAAAAGAGTTATAAGCTCCATAGCTCTTGCAGGATTTGGAGAAGACGAGCTTACACACATAACACTTGTAAATGCGTCATCAACAGTAATTCTCGGAATGTCATAAAGGTATCTTACATATGTTGTACCGTCCTGGTCAGTCCATTCCTTAACCTCTTCAAGCACATTTGAGGTCTGTACTTCAACAGCATATCTGTAGCCATCGAGATGTGTCTGAGGATAGTATCCCTTCTCGGCAAAATCTTTTACTGTCGCAAGGTGATCCATATAGCGTGTTTCCATGAAGGAAGCGTTGCTACTTGAACCTACTGAATTAAACGTACTGCTTATTGTGATAAAAGAGTCGTCATACATTTCAGCACCTGCAATGTCGCAAACCTTACTTACAGGCCAGATGCCAGGCTCGTTTGCTTTGATGAGGCTCATGTACTCCTTAAACTTGTTGCTGGAAAATGCTGTCAAATCCTTAACCTCATAGCCGTACTTGTCAAGCAGGTCCTTGTTGAATACAAGGTATGTATATTCGCCCTCAAGAGCCTTATTGGTAGGAATACCATAAACCTCTTTTCCCACTCTTGCTGCAGAAAGGATTGTGGGATAGATATACTTTGTAAGAATCTTGCTGTCATAATCAAGGTATGAATTTAAGTTGAGTATTTTGCCGTCTTCAACAAGTGAACAATACTTGTCATAATCATTTACAACAAAAAGGTCAATCTGAGGCTTTGTAAGTTCAAGCTCCGTGGTATTTACATCATACATAAAGTCTATAAGACCATTGAAAGACAAGCCTTCTGTACCCTTGATAGAAGCGGCAATCAATGATTCAGGATCAATTTTTCCGTCAGGAAGAATGTCTTTAGCGGGGTCTGTTTCTTCAAGAATAGCGTCAATCGCTTCCCAATATTCATCCAAGGTCAGGTAGTGTATCTTCAGCATTGTTTTATATTCGGGAAGAAGAATACGATTAAGCTCCATCTGTACCATATCGGCTGATTCTTTGGTGGTTTCATCGCCTGTAAGAATGTACATACTGAGTGTTGTAATTTCTCTTGTACTGCTCATGTTTGCAGTATTTTCCTCACTGTTTGTGCCGGAGCAGCCCGACATAATAACGGTAGAGAAAAGCATTATCGCTGCAAGTAAAATAGAAAGAAGTCTTTTAGATTTCATGCTCTGTGGTTCCTCCCGAAAGTGTGATCTGGACGGTAATTTAAAACAAAATATCCGTCTGGAAATATAACTCCTATTATAACTATTTAATTGTACATCAATTAACTAAGAATGTCAAGTAAAAGATATTTTTTTGGTTATACTGCACATTCATTTGTCAAAATATCTATCATTTTGCACAGTTTTTGTTTAAAACTCAAAGTGAACAGGTATTCCGTCTTCATAAATAACATCTATCTCGCCATTTATAAGAGGAAGCATGTAGTCGATGCACTTATCGTTTACGGCAAGGCAGTCTGAGGAAAGGAAATTTTTAGGTATGGATTTTACAATGTTTGCAACATTTTCAACGCTTTCAGCAAAAATCTCCACGCGATAAAACTCCTCGTTTTTCACACGTCTGAAGCACATCATCTTGCCCGTTTCCCCTGCAAGAGCGTGTCTGACAGCCGATTCTCCCACTCTGCGTGACTCAGAAATATCACATTTTGAAGCAACGTGAGAAGCACATCTCTGCAATACATTAAGTTCAATAGAACGGCATTTACAGCCAATCCTGTCTGCAACCATATTTTCCAGAGCCTTGCCCGCACCCGTAAGCACATTGTGCCCGAATGGATCGTCGTTGACCTTCACACGCTTTTCTGCAACATATGTTCCGTCAGCAAATTTAATGCCCTCCGAAACCGCAACAACAACGTATGGCTTTTCATCGGATGACAGCTTTTTATTTAAATCCTTGATAAAAGCGTCTTCATCAAAAGGCTTTTCCGGAAGATAAACAAGGTCCGGACCTGCCCCTGTCAAAAACTTTGCAAGAACGCTTGAAGCAGTAAGCCAGCCCGCATCACGTCCCATTATTTCAACAATGGTAACTGCCTTTTTCGTATAAACTGCACAGTCACGGCAGATTTCCTGCATTGTGGTAGCCACAAATTTTGCCGCAGAGCCATAGCCTGGTGTATGGTCAGTAACACCAAGGTCATTGTCTATGGTTTTGGGAATACCGATAAATTTTACATCGTACAAATTCTTGTCGGCATTTCTTTTTGCATAGTCCGAAAGTTTCATAACGGTATCCATGCTGTCGTTGCCGCCTATGTAGAAAAAGTAGCGTATACTGTACTTTTCCAAAATCCTGTAAATTTCCTCTATTTCGCAATCTTGGCTGATTTTCTTTCTGCATGAGCCAAGTGCAGCCGCAGGAGTTGCACTTAGCAAATCGAGCTGACGTTCGGGATTTCTTTGAAAAAATGGTAAAAGCGATATAAAATCTTCCTTTTCAAAGCCTTCAATTCCGTTTTTCATTCCGTAAAGAGTGTCTATTTTCCCACAATCAAGACATCCCTTTATTACGCCCGCAAGCGTTGCGTTGATAGCACAGGTAGGTCCACCGGACTGACCTACTACTGCATTTACAAGTTCACCCATCTGTTATTCTCCCTGCAAATCATGTTGTTTATTGTCCAAAATATTTACACTATTGGATTTTCTGAATATCGAAAAATCTTGTAAGGCATCTAATCAAAAAGCCTGTGACAAGAATAAAAGCAAAGCTTATGAAAAATTCAGGTACTATCACTTTAATCAGTACGTTGCCAAGATTTGCCCCTTGCCTTACATTCATAACTATTACCGTTCCAAGCACCTGACGTGCTGCAAGCACCGGCATAGCACAAACCGACGCTGTAATTGTGCCAAAGTTCTTGAAAAATCTATAAAAATACATAACACCCACTACTGCCGCAAGATAAACAATCGGCGAAAAGAGAAAGGGCGTATTTATAAATAAATCTGACAAGAATCCAAGCAAAACCGCATAAATGCAGCAAAGCTTTTTATCGTAATAAGCAGGAATAACGCACACAAGGCAAAAAAGCAAATCAGGACATGGAGTATTGCTAAAGGTGCCGAAAAACGGAAGTACGGAGGATGCAATTAAAAAATATATAATACCTGTAATTGCAAAAAAGACAGTACTTTTTTTCAAATCCGCATCAATTTTCGCAAATCTCATCAAATCACCCCATATTCATGAATATCCAAGCCAGTATTATTAAAATCCCTCAAAAGGCTTTATCAGCGATGCATCAAGTTGTTCAATTACCTGCTCGTTGACTTTTACACCGTCTTTCACCGACGAAACAAGACCTGAAAAATCCTCAGAGATAAGCTTTTGAGTAATAGCAGAATAAACATCCTTGTCATCATCGTAAAAGCTTTCGTTCATCGGGTATCTCTTTATGATATGGTAGCCCGCCTGGGACTGCACCATTGTAATTTCACCGACTGCAAGGCTGAAGGCACCATCAACAAACTCTGTGGGATATGTGCCGTCATTAGTAACAAAATATCCGTTTGCATGGCTTGCTGCATAAGCATCCTCGGTATTACTCAAAAGTGCTTGCTCAAAGCTTATTTCTCCCTTTTGAATCTTAGCATATATATCGCTTGCATGCTCTGCTTTAAGCTGTTTTTCCTGCTCTGTAAGACTAACCACAGTTCCATCGTCCTTGATATTGCCTCTTGTATCTATGAAAATGTGATAAACAACAGCGTATTTATCAGAAAAATACTCTGCTTTCTGTTCTTCGGTAATGGCACGCATGCCGTTTTCGCCGTAGAACGAATTAATAAGGGTTGATTGCTTGAGCATAAGGCAAAGATATCTTTCATAGTCATCAACAGTTGCACCGTATCTCTGCATTTCCTGTTCAAATGCCTTTTGTGAGCCGAATGATAAAGCTACAGCAGATATTTTTTCCTCCACCGACTTTTGCTGTTCGTCGGAAAGCTCAATGCCGTAAACATAGTCGTGTAAATACTCCACTGCAAGAAGATTTTTAAGTGAAGAAACACATTCCTGCTTGTAAATCTCCTTAAAGGTCATGCCGCTTTCTTCATCAAGCACAAGATTCCAGCCGTCATCAGTCTGGTCTACAAATGACAGATAATCTTTACCCATGTCCTTTTGCACACCTATCCACAGGCTTACAAGTCCCATTGAAGCCTGTGCTGTTTTTTTGTCATTTGGGTCTAAATACTCCATTGCCACATTATTTGATTTTCCT
>JAGBCG010000158.1 GCA_017938055.1 Clostridia bacterium | reverse complement strand
TTTATGCCTCAGACGGAACAGGAAAGGTTATTCAGAATGCGGATATTCCCGTTGAAATAGTTGAAAGCAGTGAAGAAAGACTCGCTCTTATGGACAACGGTGCAGTTGACTATGTAATTTCAACCTCAGACCACGGAAGAATCCCCACAAGAAACAGCGTTATTTTAAGAAGAAAAGCTATTGAAAGAAGCATCCCCTGCCTTACTGCCATTGATACAGCACATGCTGTTGCTGACAGTCTTACTTCAAGATACACCTCAGTATCAACCGAGCTTGTAAACATCAACGACATGAGAACCGAGAAAGAAAAGCTTGAGTTTACTAAGATGCAGGGCTGCGGAAATGACTACATTTATTTCAACTGCTTCAATCAGAAAATTAACAATCCTGAGGGTCTTGCTGTTATGCTTTCCGACAGACATTTCGGTATAGGCGGTGACGGCGTTGTCCTTATAAGAAAATCTAAGGTTGCAGATGCCAAGATGACCATCTACAACAAAGATGGCACACCCGGAATGATGAGTGGAAATGCACTTCGTTGTGTTGGTAAGTATCTGTATGACAATGGCATGGTTGACAAGAAATCAATCACCATTGAAACTCCCGTAGGCATTAAACCTGTTGAACTTGAAGTAAAACAGGGTGTTGTAAAATCTGCATGTGTTGACATGGGCAAGGCAGTTCTTGATCCCAAGAGTCTTCCCTCTCTCATTACAGGTGAAAAAGTTGTGGCACATCCCATACAAGTTGGCTACAGACCTTACAGAATCACCTGCGTTTCAATAGGCAATCCTCACTGTGTTGTTTTCTTCGGTGCTGACGAAAGCCTTGAAAACCTTGATGTTTCCACCATTGGACCCATGTTTGAAAGTCACGAGCTGTTCCCTGAACGAGTAAACACTGAATTTGTTAAAGTTCTCAACGACCACACCCTTAAAATGCGTGTATGGGAACGTGGAAACGGCGAAACAATGGCTTGTGGCTCAGGTGCTTGTGCTGCTGCAGTTGCTGCTTGTCTTTGTGGCTACTGCAAAAAGAATACAGACATTACTGTAAAACTCAAAGGCGGCGATCTTATAGTAAGATACACCGATGAGGGAGTTTTCCTCTCAGGTAATGCGGAAATCACATTTACAGGTGAAATTGTTATCTAAGTTTCATTAAAATTTATTCAGAGCATCTGCGTAAAAAGCAGGTGCTCGTTTTCATTTAATGCTCTTATTTACAATACGCAATATTGTCTTTGTTAAATAATGTACAAATATAAGATTTATTTTGAAAATTATTAATAATGTTCACATTTTATTTATTGATATACAGTAGATTTTTTTCGACAAAATAAGTATTATTATCGTAATTTGTTATGGGTGAAAGTTCTGCTTAATCTTAATGTTGCAAAAGCAGCACTTCCATGGCAAGCTGTAATCATACAGCAGAAAATGTACCGCACAGCAACACGGTACGGAGGTGTTAGGATTGGACAAAAGTGTTATTGTAAAATTGGAAAATCTCGTAGTTAAGTACGATGATGAAATGATTCTAAAGGGAATCAACCTTGACATTCACGACAAGGAATTTATTACTTTACTTGGTCCCTCGGGATGCGGTAAAACCACAACTCTGCGAATTATTGCAGGTTTTATTGAGCCTAATGAGGGAAATGTGTATTTTGACGGCAAGCTGATTAACAAGGTTCCGCCGTACAAACGACAGGTAAACACTGTTTTCCAGAAATATGCACTTTTCCAACATTTAAATGTATACGAGAATATAGCATTCGGTCTGCGATTGCAAAAGACACCCGATAATGAGGTTCACAAGCGTGTTATGGAAATGCTTGAAATGGTAAACCTCAAAAACTACGGTGCAAAACGTGTTGATTACCTTTCAGGCGGTCAGCAGCAGAGAGTAGCTATTGCACGTGCTTTGATTAATCATCCGAGAATGTTGCTTCTTGACGAGCCTTTGGGTGCACTTGACCTGCAGCTAAGAAAAGAAATGCAAATTGAGCTTAAAAAGATTCAGCAGCAGCTCGGTATTACTTTTATATATGTTACACACGACCAGGAGGAAGCTCTTACAATGAGCGACCGCATTGTTGTTATGAACGGCGGTGTTATTGACCAGATAGGCACTCCACAGGATATTTACAACGAGCCTGTCAATGCCTTTGTTGCAAAGTTTATTGGCGAAAGCAACATTGTGTCAGGTCTTATGCATGACGACTTTGACGTCGAATTTGCCGGAAACAGATTTGTGTGCGTTGACAAGGGCTTTGGCAAAATGACACCTGTTGATGTAGTTATTAGACCTGAGGACATTAAATTCGGCCCTCCCGGTGAGAATACTATAGACGGTACTGTTGAAACAGTTACCTTCAAGGGCGTTCATTATGAAATTATCGTTGATTGCTTCGGTACAAAGTGGAAAATTCACTCTACAAAGTCCGCCGAACCCGGTGCTTTTATCGGCATGAGTCTTACCCCAGAGGATATTCATATAATGAATAAGACTAGTCATAACAAGGTTATTCTTGACACACAAATTGAAGATGAGGGTAAAGCAAATGAATAAGAACAGTTCTAAATTTTCAGCTTTCCCCTACGTTTTATGGGTTTTATTCTTTACAGTTATTCCCTTTTTACTTGTTATTTACTTTACCTTTACTTCCAAAAGTACTGGCAATCTGACAATGGAAAACCTTGCAAACGCAAGTAAGTATTTTCCTGTACTTATACGTTCCGTTTATCTTGCAGTAATTGCAACGGTTATTTGTCTTGTTATCGCTTATCCCCTTGCTTTTACCATGTCACGCTGCAGCAAGCGTACACAAAGGCTGTTACTTCTAATGGTTATGCTTCCAATGTGGATGAACTTTCTTTTGAGAACATACGCATGGGTTACAATTCTTGACAACAATGGTATTATCAATAATTTTCTAAGCAGTCTTGGTCTTCCAAAGCTTCAGCTTATCAACAACAGAGGTGCAGTTGTTTTAGGAATGGTATACAACTATCTACCATTTATGATTACTCCTCTATACTCCATTATGACAAAGATTGATAAAAGCATCATTGAAGCTGCTCAGGATTTGGGCTGCAACTCGACAAACGTCATCACAAAGATAGTACTTCCTCTGAGTTTTCCCGGTATTCTTACAGGCATTACCATGACTTTTGTTCCTGCGGTAAGCACCTTTGTAATTTCCGGACTTCTCGGCGGCAGCAACTGCTTCCTTATCGGTGACCTTATACAGCAGCAGTTCCTTGGCAATGAATACAACCTCAACTACGGTGCGGCAACAAGCTTACTTCTTATGGTTGTTGTCTTTATCAGCATGGGTATATTCAACTCCTTTGACAACGATGAAATGGAGGATTCAATGGTATGAAAAAGTTTCTCTCCAATTTTTACATTGTCCTTGTATTTGCATTTTTATATTTGCCTATTTTTGTACTTATCGCATTTTCCTTCAACGAAACTAAGGGAAATGTATGGACAGGCTTTTCTTTTAAATGGTACAACGAGCTTATTAACAATGAGCTGATACTTACCTCGGTTGCAAACACTCTTATTATTGCTATTATATCCGCTTTAGTTGCAGCGGTACTTGGTACAGCTGCGGCATTCGGTATGCACAACATGAGAAAGCTTACAAAAAATGCGTTAAAAAATGCCACATATCTTCAGAATCTCAATCCTGAAATTGTTACAGGTATTTCTTTGATGCTTTTGTTTACATTTTTCAGACTTACTCCAGGATATCTTACTCTTATACTTGCACACATCACCTTTTGTCTGCCAACGGTAGTTCTCAGTGTTCTTCCAAAGCTCAGACAAATGAATGTAAACCTATATGAAGCGGCAATGGATCTTGGATGTAACAGACGTCAGGCATTTTTCAAGGTTGTTCTTCCCGAAATCATGCCTGGTGTTGTTACGGGTGCTCTCATGGCTTTGACCTATTCCATTGATGACTTTATCATCAGCTACTTTACCTCAGGTCCTGAGTCACAAACATTGCCTATTACCATTTATTCCATGACTAAAAAGCGTATAAGCCCTGAAATCAACGCATTGTCCACAATTCTTTTTGTGATTGTTTTTGCAATACTTATAGCTGTTAATGTTATAGGTGCTAAAAAAGAAAAAGAAGAAGAACGCAAGGCAATGGCGTTTTCCAAAAAGTAAGGAGGTACACAATGAAAAAATTATTTACCTTACTTTTATTTTCTATACTCATTTCAACATCGGTTAATGCAAGCATAAATGTTGAAAACGAGCAGTACTATGCAAAGTTCAAAGGTCAGGATATAACCCTGAATGTATACAACTGGGGCGAGTATATCTCGGACGGCGGCGAAGGCTCTGTTGACGTTATAGCTGAATTTGAAAACCTTACAGGTATTAACGTAACCTATACCACCTATGAAACAAACGAGGATTTATACGCAAAGCTTTCCTCCAGCA
>JAGBCG010000157.1 GCA_017938055.1 Clostridia bacterium | reverse complement strand
TCTGCCGTTATCTCATTGCCTTTTTCATCAATTATAAAGGCTTTGGAATTTTTACACGCTACACCTATCGGCAACGGCTCATCATCTCGAAAAGAACGGTCAACCTTATATATCATGCTGATAACGCTTGTTTCGGTAGGACCATAGAGATTTGCAAAAACACAGTCGGGATGTGTTTTTCTCAGAACATTTAGCGTCGAGTTGTGCATTGCTTCACCTGCAAAAATCATAGTATCAACGTATTTAAAGGGTGTTTTTTCAAGAACTGTGTCATTTACTATACTGTCGAAAACTGTTGGCACCCAGTATATCAGATTTATTCTTTTATCGTTGACGTACTCAGGCACCATTTTGGGAAACATAAATATCTTGTCGGGTATAATTACAAGCTCTGCTCCTGTACAAAAGGTGACGTACATATCAAAAACAGATATATCAAAAAACAGCGGAGACTGCATGCCAATTATCCTGTTATTGTCAATGTCAAATTCACACAGCATGCTGTCAACATAGTCAATTACTCCTCTGTGGGAAATTGTCACTCCCTTCGGCACACCTGTTGAGCCTGATGTGAACATTATATACGCAGGATCACAGTCACAGCTTTTCCTGATTCTTTCATCAATTTCACTTTCATTATCAAGGCCACAACAAAGAAGTTCCTGCGGTGTTTTTACTTCACAACTGCAGAGTGCTTTTATTCTTTCCTTGTTTTCATCGTCCGTAATAACACAAACAGGACAAAGTGTATCAAAGGTACTCTTTAATCTGCTATCAGGCAATGCGTAATTCATGGGTACATATGCAAAACAAGCATAAAGCACTCCCATATAACAAACCACCGTTTCCGTACATCTTGGCAGAAATACCGCCACAGGCATAACAGCATTTGTTTTTCCACAAACAGAAATCAATCCATCTGCAATTTTTCGAGCCTCTGTACGAAGTTGCTTATATGTAACTGCTTCTTCCTCATATCTTAATGCCGTTTTATCGGGAAAGCGACTATATGATGCTTCTATGTATTCAACAAGATTTTTCATTGAATTTCTCCTGTAATATAGGTCTTTTTAAGTGTTACACGGTCTATTTTATCATTTGCTGTATGCGGCAGCTTTTCAAGGCAAACAAGCTCTGTTGGAAGCATATATTTGGGAATGTACTTTTTAAGCTCATTATTTACCTTTCTAAGTACAAGCTTGTGACTAGTTTCAGCAAACAAAAATATCTTTTCGTTTTCACTGTCAAATATTGCACATGCGTTTTCTATTTCCTCAAGGCACTGTGCCGCATTTTCTATTTCCCCAAGCTCTATTCTATTGCCCTTTAATTTTATCTGACTATCCATTCTTCCAACATACATTATAAGCCCATCCTCTGACATATAGCATATATCTCCTGTTCTATACAGTCTTTCGTGATAGTAGGGATTGAGTGGATTCTGAATAAAAGCTTTATCTGTAATTTCCTTTGCGTTAAAATATCCTAAAGATACTCCGCTTCCTCCTATGCACAATTCTCCTTGCTCACCTTTTTGTGCTTGTTTTCCATCCTCGGTGAGAATTATTGCTTTCATGTTTTCGCAAGGAATTCCTATTGGTAATTTTTCGTTATCATCAAATTTTCTGTCCACTATGTAGTAGGTACACACATCCGTAATTTCGGTAGGACCATAAAGGTTTGCATACATAAGCTCACCTGCATCCCTTCTCCACACATTAAGTGCCGAGTTTGGCATAACCTCACCACAGAAAAGCACATTTTTGAGTGTGGGCATTTTAACAAGTGACAATGCACCAGAATTTGCTACATTTATCATAACCGTAGGCACCCAGAAAATCGTGGTAATACCGTTATCACGTATAAATTCAGGAAGCTTTGATGGGAACATAAAAAGGCTTTCGGGAATTATATTCATCTGTGCACCCGTTAAAAGACAGGTATAAATATCAAAAATTGAGTTATCAAAATAAAATGGTGCTTGATTTCCAAATATATCCTCTTGAGTAAACCCAAAGGTTTTGCTTGTCCAAATTGCATAGTCAACAACTCCTCTATGGGACACGGTAACGCCCTTTGGCACACCCGTTGAGCCTGATGTGTACATCATATATATTGGGTCTGTATCAACTATTTGTGAAACTATTTGCTCTATGACTTGTTCATTTGCTTTTGAGCATGAAAGCATATCATACGAAACACATTTTACCTGTAAGTTTGCTGACAGAACATGCTCCTTTGTGGTATCATCATACACGATAAGAACAGGATTTAAATTTTCCACAATTTTTTCAAGTCTTGACAATGGTATATCACTTTGTGTTGGCACATAACATCCGCCGCAGTACATTATACCCATAAAGGTACATACCATTTCCTTTGATTTCTTCATGCACACAACCACAGGCTTTACCTTATTGCTCTTATCAAGATACTGCAAAAGTCCTCCTGCAACATTCATTGCCGTTTTCTTATATTCTCCATATGTCAAAGAGCCATTTTCATCAGTCAATGCAACATTGTCACAATATTTTTCACTTGCCTTATCAAGCAGTCTTACCGCTGAATTTATAATCATAATTTTATCATCCCTAAACACAAAAATACATATTAATTATATAACTTTTCTCATCCTTTGTCAACAAAAACCGCCACAATATTCTTTTCTATACTGTAAATAAACCTTTATTTTCGCTTAACGTATATTCCTTAAAAACTGTACAGATGATAAATTTTAAAGCAATGTTAAAAATTGTATTTTTTCTATTGACATTCATGTAAAAATATGTTAGAATTTGTTTGTAAAACAGGCTGACACAACTGACGGAAGCGGAATACCGCAAGGAAGTGCCGGCAATAACAAAATGTCGACCGTCTGGGCAGCTTCATTTCGGGAGCTGCCTTGTTTTTTTGGTCAAAAGAAAGGATTTGTATTATGGGAAACTACAACACAAATGACATCGCTTCACTGCTCTCAACAAATGAGTACCCCGGCAGAGGTATTATCATCGGTAAGTCTGCCGACGGCAAAAGTGCCATGATTGCTTACTTTATCATGGGCAGAAGTGAAAACAGCCGCAACAGAATTTTTGAACGCTACGAGGGCGGTATGAGAACAAAGGCTTTTGATGAATCAAAGCTTTCCGACCCCAGCCTTATCATTTACAATCCTTATCTTGCTCTTGACTGCTCTGACATCATAACCAATGGTGACCAGACAGACACCATTTTTAATTTTGCAAAGCAAGACGAAAGTGACTTCTACGCTTTTGAAAAAGCTCTCACCACAAGGGAATTTGAGCCTGATTCACCCAATTTCACACCCAGAATTTCGGGTATGCTCTACTACAAAAACAATGACTTCACCTATAAAATGTCAATTCTCAAGAGTGCTGATGGTGATGACAGCGTATGCAACCGCTATTTCTTCAACTACTCACCAAGAAGCGGTCACGGCCACTTTATTCACACCTACGAGCATGACGGAAATCCCATTCCCTCATTTATGGGTGAGCCTGAGAAGGTTATTATGCCAAACACTGCAAAAGAGCTTGCAGACGTTGTATGGAACAACCTCAACGAAAACAACAAGGTTTCACTGTTCGTAAGAACTGTTAACCTTGAAACAAAACAGGCAGAAGAAATTATCATCAACAAAAACAACTGAAAATCACAGTTTTGCTTACGACCAAAGGTCGCCCCTACTACGTTATAACTACTAAATTTACTGTTGCCAAGCTCTGTCTGTCATCCTGAGCGAAGGCACATAAAGTGCCGCAGTCGAAGGATCTGTACAGCCAGGCTTTCTACATCGGCTAAAGTAAGTACAAATTGTCATGCATCAGATTCTTCGACTTCGCTTTGCTACGCTCAGAATGACAAAAAAACTTTGTGTGCAAATGTAAAGTTCGAGACGTTAAGTTGTAAACAAATTAGATAAAATATACAGAAACGGAGATTTTAAAATGAAAGAATTTGAACTTAAATACGGTTGTAACCCAAATCAGAAGCCTTCCAAAATTTACATGGCTGACGGAAGCGAGCTTCCTATTGAAATTCTCTGCGGCAGACCCGGCTACATCAATTTTCTTGATGCTTTCAACTCTTACCAGCTTGTTCGTGAATTAAAGGATGCTTTCGGTATTCCCGCAGCAGCTTCTTTCAAGCACGTAAGCCCCGCAGGTGCTGCACTCGGTCTTTCCCTTTCAGAAAAGCTCTTAAAGGCTGTTTTTGCAGATGACATCGAGGGTGTTAACGATTCTCCCCTTGCCTGTGCTTATGCAAGAGCAAGAGGCACAGACAGAATGTGTTCATTCGGCGACTGGGTAGCTCTGAGCGACATTTGCGACAAGACAACGGCTCTTCTCTTAAAGCGTGAGGTTTCCGACGGTGTTATTGCTCCCGGCTACACTGACGAGGCTCTTGAAATTCTCAAGACTAAGAAAAAAGGTAACTACAATATCGTTAAAATTGACCCCACTTACGTTCCCGCTTCTCAGGAAACAAAACAGGTTTACGGCATTACATTTGAACAGGGCAGAAACAACTTTGTAATCAACAAGGAGCTTCTTTCAAACGTTGTAACAACCAACAAAAATCTTACAGACGAAGCAATACGTGACCTTATCGTTGCTTTAATCACTCTCAAATACACTCAGTCAAACTCCGTTTGCTACGCTGTTGACGGTCAGGCTATCGGCGTAGGTGCCGGACAGCAGTCAAGAATTCACTGCACACGTCTTGCAGGTACAAAGGCTGACACCTGGCAGCTTCGTCAGCACGATAAAGTTCTTAATCTTCCTTTCATTGACACACTTGGAAGAGCTGACCGTGACAATGTTATTGACGGCTATATCAACAAGAACGAGGAAGACGTTTGTGCAGACGGTATCTGGCAGAAGTACTTTACAAAGCAGCCTGAGCCTCTTACAGATGCTGAAGCTAAGGAATACCTTGCTTCACTTTCCGGTGTTTCTCTTGGCAGTGACGCTTTCTTCCCCTTTGGTGACAACGTTGAAAGAGCTAAAAAGAGTGGTGTAAGCTATATAGCACAGCCCGGCGGCTCAATCAGAGACGACCTTGTTATACAAACTGCAGACAAGTATGGTATGGCTATGTCCTTTACTGGCATGAGATTATTCCACCATTAATCATTTTGTTTTTTTGAAAAATAAAAACGGCTTTTTTCACAATATAATGCAAAAACAAAGCCGTAATATAACTATTTAAATCAAGTCCGGGCACAACAACAGTTGCTCGGACTTGTTTTTTATACTTTTTAACACCAAAAACTTATAAATCTTGATTTCAAGCTTCCTCTGAGCCATTTTCCTCATCAGTTTGTGACGTATTTTCATCCTCCTCAGACTTGGGTGGTGTTTCATCTTTTTTCTTAAGACTTATTGCAACTTTCCCCCTTACGCTCTTACACTTATGTATTTGCTCAAATTCTCTTTTCTTTATTTCAAGTCCATACGATGACATATCTACAAGTGTTCCTGCACACTCCTTAATCTGTCCTGCAAGCTCCTCAAAGGTCACAACTACCACACTGTCATTACAACCGAATTTTTCAAAGTGCAGTCTTGCCTTCTCCGCTTCCATTCTGGATGTAAATGCACACACAAGGCTATGCTCCATCGAATCATCATCAATCTTATGGGTGACTCTGAAATTCATGCCGCCCTCATACACTTTATATTCGCTATCCCCTGGTGCAACAAGAGCTTTTTCATCAAGCTTTGCAGCCTTGCACAGTTTTTTTGCCTTTTCAAGAGCTTTTTTTGTGTACAGAGTAACACCCTTTTCAAAAGGAGGATTTGAAAAAACATACACAATACTGTTTCCAAACTCTCTGTAGCCATTAAACCGACATGTAAGCATTGCTTCAAGCATTGCCTTTTCTTGTAGAGTGCCTTTTATTTGCTGTGAAGCTTTTTGAATACGGCTTTTAAGCTGCAGATTTCTTATAAACAATCCTCTCATTGCACTGTTAAAGCGTTCAACCACATTACAGCTTCCCTCTCCTGCCGCAAGCTCGCTCACAAGCAAATCCACAGGGAATATTCCATTATCAAGCCTTGCTAAGTGTATTCCCATATGTATCATTGCACGAAACAGTTTTTCATACTCTTTCTTTTCAAGGCGTCTTAGCGTGGTATGTCCGTAATTTGTTTTTTCATAGTGCTTTTTAAGGCATACACCTGTTTCATATCGCAGAAATATTTCAATTCTTCCGTCTATACTTACATAGGGAAAACCGGAATTGAAATCCTCATCAAACAGCACAAACAACGATTTTCTT
>JAGBCG010000156.1 GCA_017938055.1 Clostridia bacterium | reverse complement strand
TGCAAGACAGATGGCATCGGGACTTGGAAAACTCACACAGATTTCAGAAGCATCCGTTCATGCATTGATGGATGCGGTAAATGATAAGGTAGTTGAGATGCAGCCGAAAAAGCGAGAATGGCATGGCATGAGAACAACGGTTGTAGGATGTGTGTTTGAAAATGACAGAATGACCTATTTTAACTGTGGGGACTCAAGATTTTATTATTTCCGTAACGGAAGTCTTTATAGGATGTCCACAGACCATAGCTTGTCGCAGATGTCGGTAAAAATGGGCGAGATGACCTTTGATGATATAAGGACAGACGAAAACCGAAATAAGCTGCTTAAGGTAATAGGAGATAAAAGTACAACACGTGTGGGTCAGGTGTATGAGCCTATAGCGTGTCAGCCGGGAGATGCGTTTTTGCTATGCTCAGACGGCTTTTGGGAGTATGTTTATGAAGACGAAGCGGCGATTGACCTATCCAAATCCGAGAATGGCGAAGACTGGGTTAAATTCATGCTTGTAAGGCTGATGCTGAGGATGAACGGTGATAACGATAATTACACGGTTATTGGTGGAATAGTTAAGTAAAATCCAATAGGCAACAGCTCTAAGGAGGAAGAAAAGTGTATTGTAAATATTGTGCTTCTCCTTTGGAACAGGGGAATGTCAGTAAATGCTCAAGATGCGGATTTGGAATAGATTTGTATGACGGCGGTCAAAGCTTTTTTGAGGATGAAGATTTGTATATATGGAGTCAACCTGCACAGGTGGACGACGTATCGCTGCCAAGGACGGAAATAAGGTCCGCAGAGCAGATGAATAAAGGCTTTGTTAAATCCTCAAAGGCACAAAGTAAACAGACGCATCAAAGAAACTTGAAAAATAATGAAAGACCTTTCAGATCCGGTTCAATGACTGTAAATATGGTAATAATTGTGGGCATAACAGCATGTATTACAGTCTTGCTCATAGCGATATTGGCAGTATTGATAGCAGGTAATAAGCACCAAGAAGATAGCGGTATTAAATCTGCAACGGTTAATGAGCTGCCAAGACTTTCGCAGGCAGCAGAAAAAATTGACCAAGAATTGCAAAATAACGGATTGATTAATGTTTCTGACCAAACTCAACAAGAAGATAAGAGTGATGAATCTTCTGATGTTACCGATAAAGAGAGCGAGTGGGACGGATACTTTGATTTGTTATGCGGCAAAGAAAACGTAACGCTTGATGGTAAAAAAGATAATAGGGCGATAGGTAAAAAAGCATCAGGATTTCCAAGCTTTGTTTATTACGTTTCAATAGATGATTTTGAACGGGAGCTGGGCTTAAAAATCAGTGGCAATAATGTCTATACCTACTCATCCGATGACAGAACGGTTGAAATCAATGCAAAAGACATTGAAAAAGTAAAGGTTGTTGTTAAAGAAAACGGTGACAAAGTGAAGAATAACTTTAAACAGTCTTATTTTACAACAGTGGGAAATGGTTTACATTGCTTTGAAGTTAAGTTCCTGATGGAGCTTTTCGGATATGAATGTGAATACTCTGATGACGAGTTTAAAAAAGAAAATCCCGATTCAACCGGTATACGTGTGTATTATAGAGAACAAAAATAACGGAATAAGTATTAAATATAATCTGCTTCATTTCTTTTGTAAGTGAAGCGGATTTATTTTTTTTAAAAAAACTATTGACAAAAACTGTATTATATGTTATAGTACAGTTAGTACAGTTGATAAATAAAGCAAGGAGGTGAAGGAAAAGTGTATAAGCTTGACCACACAAGTGGAAAACCGATATATGAACAGATACGTGATAATTTGAAGAAGCTGATAATCGATGGTGTCTTAAAGCCTGACGAAAAGATATTGTCGGTACGTGAGCTTGCGGTGGAGATGACAATAAATCCTAATACCATACAAAAAGCGTATAAGGACTTGGAGAACGAGGGGTATATTTATTCCGTAAGGGCGAAAGGTTATTTTGTTGCACCAAAAGATAACGTAAAGAATACGGACGTGCTGTTTAGGGCACTTCGGGAAACGGTGAGAGAGTTGTATTATCTGGGTGTACAAGAAAGAGAATTGCTTGAAACGGTGTTCGACATTTACAGAAACAATGACGGAAAGGAGAATTATAATGATTAAGGCACAGGGAGTAGTCAAGAGTTTTGGTGATTTCAGAGCACTTGACGAATTGAGATTACATGTAAAAAAAGGCTCTGTATATGGTCTTGTCGGACCAAACGGAGCAGGAAAGACAACATTTATAAAAATGCTCAGTGGAGTATATAAGGGTGACGGAGGGCTCATAACGGTAGACGGTCAAGAGCCTTATGAAAATACAAGTATTAAGGAAAGAATGATTTGTATTTCTGACGACTTGTTTTTCTATCCAACATACAGCATACTTGATATGGCAAACTTTTATGCAGGAATATATCCAAAATGGGACTGGGAACTTTTTGAAAAGCTTAAAGAGATATTCAGAATAGACGTTAAGCGTAAGGCAAGACGATTGTCAAAGGGTATGCAAAAGCAGGTTGCGTTCTGGCTGGGACTTTGCGTAAAGCCGGATATAATGGTGCTTGATGAGCCAGTTGACGGCCTTGACCCTGTAATGAGAAGAAATGTATGGAGATTGATGCTTCAGGCGGTCGAGGAAAGAGAAATGACGGTGCTGGTATCAAGCCATAACCTTAGAGAGCTTGAGGATGTTTGTGACCATGTGGGAATTCTTCATAAGGGAAGCGTGGTTATTGAAAAATCCCTTGATGATTTAAAGGGAAATGTGCATAAATTACAGCTTGCTTTTGAAAACGGTGAATATCCTGAGCAGTTGAGTAAAGAGCTTGAGGTTCTTGATAAATCGGGCTTTGCGAGCGTAAACCTTTTGATAGTAAAGGGAAATGTTGAAGAAATTGAGCAAATTGTCAAAAAGTATAAACCACTGGTATTTGATATTATACCGCTGACACTGGAGGAAGTGTTCATTTATGAATTGGGAGGTATGGGCTATGAGTTTGAAACAATCCTGCTTTAAGGCACAGATAAAAAGCGACATGAAACGCCTGTGGTGGATGAGTGCTCTTGCTACACTGTTTATGTTCCTGTTTACAACAGTACCTCTTATGGATTACCTGAATGGATATACAGTGGCTGATTTCAAAGTAAATATGGCGTTCAGATATGATGATGTAACACAATGGCTTCTCCAGCGTCTTGAGGGAAACTACATTTTTGCACTTATTTTTGGCGGAGCATTGTCACTTGGTTTGTTTTCTTATCTTAACGGAGTGTCAAGTGTCACATTCAATCACACACTTCCCGTTAAAAGAAATACGCTTTTAGCAGCACATTCTGTATCTGCACTTATATTTATTACAATACCCATTGTTTTTAATGCATTTGTATGCGTAACATCTGTCTGGAAATATTGCAGCGTAAAAGCAATATTTATAAATATGGGAATATACTTTGTTTATTCCTTGCTGATTTTCATGATTTTCACGTTTGTCGGAATGTTGACAGGAAATACTGTGGCTCAGGGCATTTTTTCAGTTGTATTTATTCTTCTTCCGCTGTTTCTGACGGGATTTATACTTACAGTGTGCGACGCCTACCTTTATGGCTTTGTAAGCGGAGGAATACTTGAGGAAGTACTAGGCAAATATCTGTACCTTCTTCCTGAAAGCCTTATGGGACCTAAAGTTCTTGTTTATATTCTTCTTATTGGAATCTTTTATGCACTTTCCATGTTTGCTTATAATAAATGCCACCTTGAAAACTATGGTGAAGTAATTGCATTTCCAAAATTGAAATGGCTGTTTAAGCTGTCCTTTGGCGTATGCTCGGGAATTCTTGGATACTATTATTGTCAGGCATTCTGGAATCTTGAAAGCATACTTATTATGATTGTTTTCGGCACGCTTGGGGTAATTGTTGCAAATATGCTGTCCAATAAGAGCTTTTCTCTCAAGGGCAGTAAGCTGCCAATCATTTACAATGCAGCTGTTGTGCTTTTGCTGTTTTTGATATTCAACTTTGATATAACCGGCTTTGAATCAAGAATTCCGGATATAGAAAAAATTGCAAGCGTGACAAATGCAAGCATGAAGTATAACGGCTATGTTTATGGTTACATTGATGATGAATACGGTCATGACGGTGCATATAGAACCGAATATTTCAATATGTCGTTTACCGATAAAAAGGATATTCAGATGTTCCTTGATTTCCATAAGAAAAAGATTGAGCAAAGGGATTCCGGAACAACTCCACGTTCGGGAAATATATCGGGAATTCCATATAATATAGAACTGGAATATACCCTTAAGAATGGCAAAAAAATGACAAGAGAGTATATAATTTGCGACGATGACGTTGAAAGCTTTGTAAAGCCTTTTATTCAAAGCAGTCAGTATAAAAAATTCCGCTATCCAATCCTTGATGAAACACAAAAGGAATATACTTCAATTAAGGTGTTTGTCAACGATGAGTCGGGCAGAGACAATACAATAGGAATATTTGCATCCAATAGTACACAGCTTAAAACCATAGTTGCTGCACTTGAAAAGGATATTAGTTCGATGACCTTTGAACAATATCTATTAAAAAATAATTCAACTGAGCTTTATAGTGTGGAGGTTGCATATAAAGTTCCTGCAAGAACTAATGACGGCAGAGAAGTTTGGATTGAAAATACTGAAAACTATAGCGTTCACTTCTTTAATGAAAACACATTGAAAGCTCTTGAAGAAACGGGATGTATTACAGAGCAGACACGGGAAAGTGCTGATAGAGTGGAAAAGATTATAGTTTATCCTGAAGGAGTATATTTTCACGATGATTTCGGCTACAGCTACAGAATATCTGGCGTAGAGTATGGAGTCGATGTTGAAGTGGTGGAAATTGCACCCGTGACAACATCCTCAAAGTACGTTAGTAATTCAAAAGTGTTTACAGATGAAGATGATATAAAAGTGCTTTACGAATATTTTACAAACAGAAAGATTGTAAATCCATTTGAATTGGATAAATACACATTTTTCTCTTATGATATATATTATAAAAACGGCAGAGTGTGTCACTACAGGATGTACGACTCCTTGGAAAATTTACCGTCGATTCTTTCGTTTGTAGGATATTATGAGGAAAAATAATCAGAAAATATAATACTCTAGTGAAGGTGTGGCAGAATGATTGCTGCACCTTCTTGATTTTGCAATATAAAACGTTTAGGTCGATGTGATGCATCGACCCGTGTTATTGAATATAAATCTAAATAATAACATTTTACCTATTGAAAAGTAATAAATAATGTGGTAAAATGAATTCAAGCATCGCTTGAATTCGTCGATATAAATCTCGTACCTCGATTTTCGATATGTCAAAAAAGACTCGATATGTTCTGACGAACTCGATATGTTGTCTTTCGACAACGAGATTTATATCATATCGAGTTTTGAGCAATGGCGAAAAACATACCGATTTTACGGTAGTAAAAATATCGAGCAAACTTTAGTTTGCATATCGACCAAAGGAGAACAAAATGGAGCAGAACAAAAATCAATTAAGGGAAGAATCATATAATTTACACACTGATTCTAAAATAATCTGTAAATATGTGAAAAGCATTATGAAAATTTCGGAGTGATATTTTTGAAAAATAAAAGCCTTGGAGGGAGCTTTTGCCTTACTCTTGCGGCACTTTTGTGGGGAAGTACATTTGTGGCACAGGAAGTAAATACAGTAGGCTCTTTTACATTTCAGGGAGTAAGAAGCTTTGTTGGCTCGCTGTTTTTGGTGATTGTTATTTTTGTAATGACAGCCGTAAAAAAAGCAAAGGGTACATATGTGAAACCCACAAAAGAGGATAATAAAAATCTTGTTGTCGGAGGAATATGCTGCGGACTTGTGCTTTGCCTTTCCATGAATCTTCAGCAGATTGGAATGTCACTTGGTTCACAGGCAGGCAAAGCTGGCTTTATAACTGCAATGTATATACTTTTTGTGCCTGTCTATGGACTTTTAGGAAAAAAGAAAGTACAGGGAAGAATATGGGCATGTATAGCTCTCGCGGTAGTTGGGCTTTTTCTGTTGTGTATTAAGCCTGAAGATATAAAAGCTGGACAAATGGCAATAAGCATAGGTGACTTTTTTGTAATATTGTGTGCATTTTCCTTTGCACTTCATATTATAGTGGTTGACCGCTTTGTGTCAAAAGTTGACGGAGTAAAACTGAGCCTTATGCAGTTTGTGGTTGCAGGAGCAATTTCATGTGTACTTATGTTTGCCTTTGAGCAGCCTACAATAAG
>JAGBCG010000155.1 GCA_017938055.1 Clostridia bacterium | reverse complement strand
CCTTTCCCATGCGGATAATCTTTTCCTCAGGTACACCTATAACGTCACGCCAGAGTGCGTATGCTTCGTCATCTTCTTCATAAACAGACGGCCAGAGAAGCTCTGCGGGAATTTCAAGTGTCTTGGTTAAAAATTCCCAAGCCCACGGAATAGCTTCCTTTTTGAAGTAGTCGCCAAAGGAAAAGTTGCCAAGCATTTCAAAATAAGTGCCGTGTCTTGCGGTCTTTCCTACGTTTTCAAGGTCGGGTGTACGGATACACTTCTGACATGTAGTAACTCTCTTTCTGGGAGGCTCCTTTGTGCCCTGAAAATAGGGCTTCATGGGTGCCATACCGCTGTTTATGAGAAGCAGTGAATTGTCGTTTATGGGAATAAGTGGAAAGCTCTTAAGACGCAGATGGTCTTTGCTTTCAAAGAATGAGAGATATTTTTCTCTGAGTTCATTAAGTCCTGTCCATTTCATTTCTGTTACTTCCTTCCAAAAGCATAAAACTGCTCTTATATCATATACCTGATTATAATACTCCTTTTTTGGAGTTTTGTCAACTGCTTTTGTCAAAAAACAGGTATGTATTTGAATACTTCTAACAACATGTCTACATCATCCTTCACCAAACACAAGACTTGAGGCACAGCATATGTGACCTGTATCTAACTTTGGTAAATACAGCGAATTGTTTTTGTCAAAGGAATTGATAGTGACGCCGCCATAGCCTGCATAAGAGTGAATGTAATATCCTTTTCCAATATACATTACCACGTGTCCGTTGTAGTATATCAAATCGGCTTTTTTTAGTAATTCCTTTGGGATTTTTCTTAAGTATCTTGCATCGAATTCGGCATCTCTGTAAACGCCGACACCACACATGCTGTATGCCATAAAGCAAAGACCCGAGCAGTCAATGCCGTAGGGTGACTTTCCTGCCCACATGTAAGGTGTGCGAAGATAGGAAAGTGCAGTTTTTACTATTTGTGTTCTTTTTTGATTGTCGTCGTGAAAGGCATATAGCTTTTCTTTGGGTGAAACGTGGCATTTATGCACAAAAAAATGCTTGTTTCCAAGATTAAAGCCCAGAAAATCGTTTTTCTGACTACAGCTTTCGGTACGTATAATGCTTCCTTTTGGCAGCAAAAGAGATGGAGAAAATCTGTATTCCGGAAGACTATACAGACCGCAAAATCCTGAAGTTACAATGTACTCTTTGGTTGGAAAAAGGCTTTTTTTACTTAACACATTCGTATCAAGATAGCCGCAATAACCGTATTCGGTTTTGCAGAAAACCAAGCCTTTTTCAGCTTTTTCAAGCTTTGTAATGGTTGTTCCGTACAGAACCTGGTCTGTCACCTCGGATTGTTCACTTGCCTCAAGATACATAAATGCAGCGGGAACAGATATAACGTAATCGGTTTGCATGATGGTATCATCTCGCTTTGCGTTTTTTACTATTTTATGCAAAATATTTGATTTGAGTGTGAAATCTTGGTTGATGATGGTGAAATTTGATAGTTACGAGGTAAAAAATTAATACTCTTGTCACATAGTTGGGATATAATTAATGTATTTAGGTGATGTACTGGAGATGTAGCTTTGAAAATCTACAATAATGAAATTGTTGAATACGATGAGCTTCTGGATGAGCCGTTGGATGAAGAAAGCATAGCGGATATTCTGGGAGCAGGTCCTGAGGTGTTTTGCGATTATGATGCAAGAAGAAGTTCCTGCTCATTTACAGGACATAGAGTGATCTCACAAGAGAAAGTGCACGAGCTTATTCCTAAACTTAAAAGTACGGTGCTGTATCTTATTTCAAAGGGAGTTACAGAGTTTCATACAGGAGGAGCAGACGGCTTTGATACAATAGCTGCAGGAGTTGTGCATGAGGCGGCGATGACACATAAGCATGTACGTCTTGTGCTTGAATTGCCATATGAAAAAAGCTTTGCCCATCTTAAAAAGAATGCACAGGAAAAACGATTTTATGAGTTTATAAAATCTGTAGCGGATGAAGTTAACGTACATGGGCAAAAACCTGTATCCAAGCTTGAAGCAGTAAAATCTTTGTATAAGAGAAATCGTGTGCTTATGGATAAATCGTATTATTGCGTGTGCTATATGCAAGAGGAAACGGGAGGCACAGCATATACTGTAAATTACGCCAAAAATCTCGATTGTAATATTATAAATCTTGCAAAAGACTGAAAGGCAGGTTTTGCTGTATGGATAAGAATAAGTATGAAATTATAAGGCTAAAAATGGAAAGATGTGCCGAAGCTCTCAGAAAGAATAACATTTATTGTGAATGTGTTGAAAATACCGAGGAAGCACTGGATGTCATTTCAACTCTGATACATTCAGGTGACACTGTGGCGGTGGGCGGGTCAATGACACTTTTTGAAGCAGGAGTTATAGATATGCTCAGAAATGGTACATATAACTTTCTTGACAGATACGAAAGTGGACTTAATGCGGCACAGATATCGGAAATTTACATGAAATCTTTTTCGGCAGACGCATATTTTATGAGTTCAAATGCCATTACCGAAAAGGGAGAGCTGTATAACGTGGATGGTAACGGAAACAGAGTCGGAGCACTTGTTTATGGTCCAAAAAGCGTAATTGTGGTGGCAGGCTATAATAAAATTGTCAAGGATATTGATGAAGCAAAAAAGAGAGTGTGCGAAATAGCGGCTCCTGCTAATGCAGTACGTTTAAAGCTGGACTCACCCT
>JAGBCG010000154.1 GCA_017938055.1 Clostridia bacterium | reverse complement strand
GGAAGTACAAAGAACAGCATTGGCTGGTATGTAGGTATTGTCATGCCGAACACTGTGCCTGCACCTAAAATTTCTCTGATAAAGCCGAGAAGTGAAAGTGCAAGTGTAAAGCCAATACCCATAAATAAACCGTCAATCATCGAGGGAACAGGAGAGTTTTTTGAAGCAAAAGCCTCAGCTCTTGCAAGAATAATGCAGTTTACAACGATAAGTGGAATAAATAGACCAAGAGATTTGTCAAGCGACGGAAGAAAAGCCTTTATGAGAAGCTCAACGCAGGTAACAAAACCTGAAATAATAACTATATACGCTGCGATTCTGACTTCCTTTGGTATAAACTTTCTGAGCAAAGATATAAGAAGGTTTGAAAGAACAAGAACTGCCATAGCAGAAACTCCCATACCAAAGCCATTTACAAGAGATGTTGTTGTGGCAAGCGTGGGACAAGTTCCAAGCAGCTGAACAAGAATAGGGTTATTGTCAAAAAGAGAACTTATAAAATGCTTTTTGTAGTCAATCTTTTTTTCATCCATTATTGCTCACCTCCAAGACTTGATTTGTATACGGCCACTTGATTTAAGGCGTTTGCAACCGCTTCAATAATCGGCTTTGAGGTTTTTGTAGCACCCGTTATAATGTCAACCTCAGACGCCTGATTTTCAGTTTTGCCAGAAAACTTTGATAAAAATGCCTTATCCTGTGCTTTTGTACCTATACCACTTGTTTCGGACATAGAAACAATCTCAACACCCTTTACAGTAAGGTCGGGATTAACAGCAACAAGCATATTGATTTGTGACTTGAAGCCCATAGGCGAAATTGATACACAGTAGAACAGGGGAATTTTGTATGCGTCTTTGATTACGTATAAAGCGTTTACATCTTTATTGAGTGTACACTCAGCCGCAGTACAGTCAGCAACAATCATGTCGTTGTCCCGTATAACGTATTCATCACCTTCTACAGTAAAGGCAAGACCGCCAAAGTCCTGTGAAAAAATACCCGTGAGTGCAACGGCTGTGTTTTGTTTTTCGTTTAAAAGAATTCTGTCTTTGGTAATAAAGTTAACAGTTGATACAATAAGTGCAACAACAGCACATATTACTAAAAGCTTGAGTGCAATTATAATGATGTCTTTGTTAGATTTACTCGTCATTTTCTTGCACCTCCAAAGCATATAGGTTTTGTACCCTTGTCAAGATACCATACAAAAAGGTTCATAATAAGTATTGCAAATGAAACACCCTCGGGATAGCCACCGAAATATCTTATAAACATTGTTATAAGACCGCAGCCAATGCCGAAAATCACCTTTCCCTTTGCTGTAACAGGACTTGTTACATAGTCTGTAGCCATAAAAACTGCTCCAATAACAACACCGCCGCTAAAGAGCTGATACTGCATAAATTCAAGACCTGAAATATCACCCAGAGGGAACAGGAATGAAATAACAGCAACCGTAGCAAGTAGTGTCACAGGAATGTGCCATGTGATAACCTTTCTCAGTAAGAGATAGATACCGCCAAGAATCAGCATTGTAGCACTTATTTCACCGATACAGCCCGCAATTCCTCCAAGCATACAGGAAAGCTCACTGCTTTCGGGAAGAACTCCATTTTTTATAACTGCCATAGGAGTTGCTCCTGCCCTTATTTCGTCGGTAATATTTACATTGATGCTAAAAGCAGGTAAATGCTCATAAGGCTTTGTAAAGGCATCACCTGAAAGCTGACTTGGAAATGAGATAAAAAGAAATACTCTTGCCGCAAGTGCCGGATTTACAACATTTTTGCCTATACCGCCGTATAGCTGCTTTACAATTACTATTGCAAAGAAAGCACCTACTACGGGAATCCACAGCGATACCGAAACAGGAAGACAAAAAGCTAAAAGAATACCCGTAACGACAGCCGATAAATCTGTTATGGTGTTGGACTTACGCATAATTTTGCGGTATAAATACTCAAAGAGTACGCATGAAACCACGCTTATAACCGTTAAGGTAAGACTTCTGAAGCCGAATATGTATATTGCCCAGAAAAGAGCAGGCAGCAATGCAATTATAACATCAAACATGATGTTGTGAGTCTTTATGGGACTTTTAATATGCGGAGAGGCAGTCATTGTTAAAAGCTTGCCTTGATTCTGATTGTTCATTTAGACTGTGCCTCCTTTTCCTTTGCAGCTTTTTCTGCCGCTTTCTTCTTTTCTGCAAGAATCTGACCTTTAACGGTCCTGATGTATTGAACAATAGGAACATTGCCCGGACAGATGTAGGTGCAGCTTCCACATTCTACACATGAAAGAATGTTAAAATATTCTGCATTTTCCTTGTCGCCAAGCTTTGAAAAGGCGGCAAGATAATTCGGCATAAGATGCATGGGACAAGCATTAATGCATCTTCCGCAGTGAATACAATTACCTTCATGGTTGTCCTGTGTTTTGTCTGATAAAGCTAAAATTGCAGATGTGTTTTTCATAATGACAGCGTTCATGTCCCACTGAGCTGTGCCCATCATGGGTCCTCCGCTTACTATTTTGCAAAGGCTGTCTTTTGTGCCGCCACAGTTTGAAAGTACATCCTCTATGGATGTTCCAACAGGAATTCTGAAGTTCTGTGGTTTTTCAACTGCATCTCCGTCAATAGTAACGACCGTACTTATGAGCGGCATGCCGTTGTATACTGCATGATAAACAGCAACACAGGTTTCAGCATTAAAAATAACGCATCCAACATCCGCTGGAAGCTTGCCGGCAGGCATTTGTACACCCTTAATAGCGTACATGAGCTGTCTTTCGTCACCCTGTGGGTATTTGGTTTTAAGCACCTGAACACTTGCTTGTTTAATGCTTTTAATATGCTCGCTTATTACTGCAACCGCATCCATTTTATTGTTTTCAATGGCAACAGTCATGTGCTTTGCCCCAGTAGCACGCATAAGAATTTCTGCACCGCCCAAAATATATTGCGGCTCTTCAAGCATAAGCCTGTGATTTTCAGTTATGTAAGGCTCACATTCGGCACAGTTTATTATAATTTCGTCTGCTTTTCCAATAGCTGACTGTATTTTTGCGTATGTGGGGAAGGATGCACCACCAAGACCACATACACCTGCTTTGCGAACAAGCTCAACAATCTGTTCTGGACTAGCCTGCATGGGATTGCCGTCATATGGCTTTATACTCTCATCAAGATTATCCTCAAAATCGTTTTCTATAATTATGTACGCTGTTTTTCCATAACCGGTATATGAGTTACGCATTTCAATGTCAGCAACAGTGCCGGAAACAGATGCGTGAATGGGACAGGACAGTCCGTTTTCAAAACTGCCGATAAGCTGACCTTTTTTTACATAGTCACCTTTTTTAACAAGCGGCACAGCAGGAGCACCAATGTGCTGTTGCATGGGAATTGCCACCTTCCCAGGTGCGGGATAAGCTTGAATGGGACAAGAGCGAGTATTTTTGTTATCGGGAATGTGCAGACCACCCTTGAAGGTCTTTAACATTGTACCAATCCTTTCGTTAAATATATATCAATCTTTGAATTTTTCTACCTAATAATTTATTACCTGATGTATTATATCATGTTTTCTTTCTATGTTCAATAGATTTTTTGCAATTTTCGCACAAATTTCACATAAAATACTTTACTGTTTACTAAAACAGGTAGATTTATGTAAATATGTGTGGTATATTATTGAAAGATTGTAAGTTATGGGAGATGGACACATGCAAAATGACAGAAAAATATATACATCAAGACCGGAAAAACTTCTTGACTGTGACCAAAAAGAAATATATGATTGTCTTGAAAAGCTTGGACTTGAATTTGAAAGAATGGACAGAATCGAAAGTGATAATGTCGATGAAAATGTATATAAAATTCTCGGTATACGCCGATTAAAAAATCTGCTTCTTTGTAATGCATCAAGAACAAACTTTTACTTGCTTATAATGACAGCTGATGTTCCGTTTAAATCGGCAGTTCTTTCTGCACAGCTGGGAACTTCTCGCTTTAAATTCGCACCCGAAGAATACCTGAAAGAGCTTATTCACGCAAAGCCAGGTACTTCAAGTATTCTTGGTTTGATTTTTGATAAAGAAAAGAAAGTACAGCTTCTTATTGATGAGCTTGTGCTTGAACAAAAGTATTTTGGCTGCCTGCCGTGTTGTGATGATACAAGTTTAAAATTTGATACAAAACAGCTTCTCGAAAAACTTTTGGAATACACGGGGCATGCTTACACTGTAGTTAAAATGCAGGCTAATTCATAAGTGCTTGTGAAAGCTCATCTACGGTCGATACGATTTTTTCGGCTTGTGCTTTGTCAAGCTCATCCTTTGAGCCAAAACCGAATGTTACACCTATTGCTTTTAAGCCGACTTGATGTGCTCCCTCGATGTCATGACGTCTGTCGCCAACCATTATGATTTCGTCACATGGCTCTTGGTGTATACATTCCAAAGCGTATTTTATAACCTCAGCCTTATTTGTTCTTGTGTTGTCCATAAGAGCACCTGCAACAAAGTCAAAGTAACAGGATAAATTAAAATGGTCAAGAATTATTTTTGCAAATTCTTCAGGCTTAGATGTTGCAAGTACAACCTTGATTCCGGCATTTTTCAGCTTACTTAGCATTTCTTCAATGCCACTGTAAACCTCGTTTTGATATATGCCTTTTACTGAATAGAATTCACGGTATTTTTTCACATAATTTTCCCCCATATCCCTGTCAACATTGCAGTATTTCATAAACTGCTCACGAAGTGGTGGGCCAATAAATGCTTCAAGAGCTTTCTTGCTTTCGTAACTGTTACCGTAAAAGTCAAGTGCATAGGCAACAGAGTTTGTAATGCCTTGTGACGGATTAGTAATTGTGCCGTCAAGGTCAAAAAGAACAGTGCTGTAATTCATTAAATTCACCTCGACTTTAT
>JAGBCG010000153.1 GCA_017938055.1 Clostridia bacterium | reverse complement strand
TCCGTCTTCTTACATAACAGGTTACATCGACGGCACCTTCAAGCCACATGGCAACATCTCAAGAGCTGAAGCTGCAACACTTATTTCAAGAATAAGTCCGCTTTTCGATAAAAACGTCAAGTATTCCCACTCCTTCTCCGACTGTGAAAGCGGTGCATGGTACGAAAATGCAGTGGCTTTCTGCAACTCAAACGGATTTATTACCGGCTATCTTGACGGCACCTTTAATCCATCTGGTAAAATTACACGTGCCGAATTTGCAACTATTCTTGTAAGGGTGTTCGATTTTGATACGGCAAGAGAACTCAACGTTTTCGGTGACACTGACAGTCACTGGGCTTGTCCTTACATTTCCCGTCTTTTCTGTGCTGGAATTGTAACTCCCGACAATGACGGAAACTTTAATCCTTCCGGTTATCTTACAAGAAAAGACGCTGTTATTCTTCTGAATTCATGTATCGGTCTTGAGCCTGATATGCGTGCTATAGACACTTATCTTTTAAAAAACGGATACAAGTTTTCGGATGTTGAACAGTATCGTGACTACTTCTATCCCATAATGGCAGCTACTCTTAAAGCTGAAGACTACGAAGGATAATTATGATAAAAAGATTTTTACACTACTACACATGTCATAAAAAATTATTCATTCTTGACATGGCAGCATCCATGCTTGTTTCTCTTGTTGGTATTGTTTATCCAATAGTAACAAGAACTCTGCTAAATGACCTGTTCCCAAACAGGAATTACAGGATGATTGCAATTTTTGGCAGCTTACTATTAATTCTCTACATCATAAAAATGCTTCTGAACTACTTTATACAGTACAAAGGTCATGTTATGGGTGTAAAAATGCAGGCACAGATGCGTTCCGACATGTTCCGTCATCTTGAAAAGCTGCCTTTCAGCTTTTATGACGACGAGGAAACCGGCAAAATCATGTCCCGAATGACAAACGACCTTATGAATGTTACCGAGCTTGCCCATCACGGCCCCGAAAACCTCATTATATCGTCAATAACCATTATTGTTTCCTTTATTTATCTTTCAACAATAAATATCTATCTCACACTTATTATTTTCGCATGTGTTCCTTTTCTTGTCACCACCGCAGCACTACTTCGTAAAAGAATGACAAACGCTTTTCTTGCAAGCCGTAAGGCTGTTGCTGAAATCAACGCTTCTTTAGAAAGCAGCATCTCGGGCATCCGTGTTACCAAGGCATTTACAAATGCCGAGAAAGAGCAGGAAAAGTTTGAGCAGGGCAACGAGATGTTCGTTTCTGCAAGAAGCAAGGCTTATGATGCCATGGGTCGATTTCACAGTGCTACAGCATTTATTAACGATATTTTTAATGTTATTGTGCTTGTGGCAGGCGGCTTCTTTCTCTTTAACGGAAGCATCGACTTTGGCGACTACTCCGCTTTTGTGGTTTCGGTAACACTTTTCACCTCTCCCGTCATGACTCTAATAACTTTTACAGAGCAATTTCAGGACGGTTTTACGGGCTTTAAGCGTTTTCTTGAAATTATCGACAAGGAGCCTGAATGTGACCATCCAGACGCTGTAGACTTTGAAGATGTTGAGGGACACATAGAATTTAAAAATGTCACCTACGGCTATGACGAAAGCAAAGAAGTTTTAAAAAATATAAGCGTAGACATAAAAAAAGGACAGACCTTTGCGTTGGTCGGTCCCTCCGGTGGCGGAAAAACCACTATTTGTCATCTTATTCCCAGATTTTATCAGGTAGAAAGCGGAAGTATTCTGATTGACGGCATGGACATTTCAATGGTTACGGCAAAGTCACTTCGTCAGAACATCGGCATTGTACAACAGGACATTTATCTATTCAATGCAAGTATCAGGGAAAACATTCTGTATGGCAGGCTGGATGCAACAGACGATGAAGTTATAGATGCGGCAAAACGTGCAAACATTCACGATTATATCATGACACTTCCCGACGGCTATGAAACCCAAATCGGCGAGCGTGGTATTAAGCTTTCAGGTGGTCAGAAGCAAAGATTGTCTATTGCAAGAGTTTTCCTTAAGAACCCTGCAATTCTCATTCTTGATGAGGCAACAAGTGCTCTTGACAACACCACGGAAATCCTTATTCAAAAGGCACTTGATGAATTATGCAAAGGACGTACAACTATCGTTGTCGCCCACAGGCTGTCCACCATCAAAAATGCCGATGAAATTGCAGTTATTGAAGACGGCATTATCACTGAAAAAGGTACTCACGATGCTCTTATGGCTAACGGCAAAACCTATGCTACGTTATACAGTCAGCAGTTCAGGGATGAATGAAGTTAGTTTATATGTCAGGGTTACGGTCGCTTCTTGAAAGAAGCTCCGCAAGAACTTTATTTTGCCTGACGGCGTTGTTGAACGGAAGTTTATTATTAAATTATAAAATTCATATTGCAGGGCGGGATTCTTTCCCCCACCCTAGTACTTTGCAGACAGATTTTGCGAAAGTAACATACATGCAGACAAACCAAAAAGGACGACTCATTTTGTGAGCCGTCCTTCATTATATATTCACTTTTTTACTATATCATCTATCAGACTTTGAATATGAAACAGTTGCAAATCAGAAAGTCCTGTTACATCAAGTCTTTGTTTATCGTCCAAACCCAGTAAGTAGTCAGAGCTTATCGAAAAAGTATTTGCTATCTTTATGAGCATATCAATAGATGGCTGTATGTTATTATTCTCCCAATTACTTACGCTTTGCTTGGTAACGCCCAGCTTTTTTGCAAATTCCACCTGATTCATACATCTTGAAACACGAAGTGCTTTCACTCTTTCGCTGAACATATCTTCCCTCCGTAATAAAAAATACAATACTATTATATATTATTACTTGACAATCCAAAAATACTATGGTATATTAATATTTGACGTTATGAGCTGAGGTGATTAAATTGTGTAATAAAAAACAATACCTCGTACTACAAATACTAAACATTATATTCCCATTAATAATTGGCTTGATAATATATTATTTAGACGGTGCAAGCATAATAGTTTTTGATGTTTTAGGAATTAAGACCTCACCTGTTTTTGAACACTGTTCTGTTTTAAAATTTTTAAGAAATCACATATGTGATGCAATTTGGGCATATTGTCTGTTTTTTTCTCTCAATTTCATCACAAAAGCTCACAACAAATCTTTATTCATCAGTATCATTTTTTGTATCGCCATCGAATGCTTTCAAAAGACAGCAATTTTAGCAGGTACATTTGATATTATTGATATTGTTTTAGAGATTATTGCTATAATTATAGCATTATCTATATCATTATTTTTTATAAAGGAGAAAAAACATGAAAACAAAACTTAGTACACTTCTTATTTTAACAGTTCTTTCAGCCTTCTTATTAATGGCAATGGCAAGCGGATCTTCCGATGAAAGCAGTATTACAAATTCAAGCAGCAATTCCTCCTCTGAAAAAGCCGATATTCAGGAAACCATTCTGTTGGAGCGTGACGGAGTAAAAATAACTGCTAAAGAAATGGTTACAGACATAATTTGGGGTGATGGAATCAAGCTTCTTGTTGAAAACAGCAGCGACACTGATTTAAATATCAGTTGCGATTCAATGATTGTAAATGACTTTATGATAACTGATATGTTCTACTGCACAGTAGCAGCAGGAAAAAAGAGCAATGAAACGCTGTATCTTTCTTCCAGTGACTTAAAAAACTCAGGAATAGATAACATTGGGAAAATCGAATTCGAGTTCTATGCTTCCAACAATAATTATGAACGCATTTTTGAAAATGAATACGCTGTTCTTGAAACCTCCTTAATTTCAAAAATGGATACCTCCACAAATGTAGAAGGTGCTGAATTATATAATCAAAACAACATTAAAATCATAGGCAAAGCAGTAAACGAGCATGATTTTTGGGGAAGTGCAGTTGTTCTTTACATCGAAAACAACACAGATGATGAAATTTCTGTTTACTGCGACAATATGTCAGTAAACGGTTTTATGGTTTCACCCTTATTTGCCTCAAACATAAAGCCAAACAAAAAAGCTGTTGATACAATCACCCTATTTGAAAATGAGCTTGAAGAAAACGACATAGAATCGATAGAAGACATTGAACTTTCTTTCAGAATCATAAATTCAGATAACTATAACATTATCGATGAAACTGCTCCGATGTCTTTCTCAACAAAGTAATCAAACAAGGACGACTCATTTTGTGAGCCGTCCTCTTTTTACGCCGTTTTATGTATTTTCTTCAATTCTGAATACTTTTCCTTTGTCGCCTGTCCGCCTCTTAAATGACGTTCTGATTTATTTTTATCAAGTACCTGTGTCACCTTTTTATACAGTCTTTTATTTACACTGGGAAGTCTTGTTTTTACATCCTTATGGACCGTGCTTTTGCTTACATTAAAATGCTTTGCGGCAATTCTTACGGTTGCATTATTTTCTAT
>JAGBCG010000152.1 GCA_017938055.1 Clostridia bacterium | reverse complement strand
TCTATTCAAGGGCTTTGTTTTCTCGTCTTTCGTTGTTCAATTTTCAAGGTCCGTTCGCTACCCGCTTCTTGCGGACAGCTTTGCTATTATATCACAGCTTTTTTCCTTTGTCAAGTACTTTTTCTCATTTTTTTCAAAAAAATATTTGACCTCTCTTCTGCAATATCTACGCCGCCTCTCGACAGCTTCGTTAGTATATCATATCGGTTTTGGTTTGTCAAGGCTTTTTTTCATTTTTTCAAATTATTTTAAAGCACTATTTTTCAAACGTTCGCTGTGATATTTTGCCCCTCTTTTTTTGAGAGGGTGCGTTTATTTTATCACTTACAAATCCATTTGTCAAGAGATTTTTATACATTTTATCATTTTTTGTCATTTTAAACAGTCAAATTCACCTTATTTGAGTTAAAATTAGGTTATTTTTATTCATGACTTACATATGCGTCTATGATTTAATTACGAGTTAATTCTTCATCTTTATCTTGACTTTTTTATTCTTTACTTATATAATATACACGTAAGGCATTCATTCTATTAACTTTTTGGAGGTCATTATGCCGTTTCTTTCTTTAATATTGGGTACACTTTCCGTAATTTCTTCGCTTATTTGTCTATGGAACACCTGGTACATCACCGTGCTTTTTAGTATAGTAGGCATCGCAACAGGCATTTTCAGTCGCAAAAAATTCTCCTTCCCAAGTGTTTCTAAAGCAGGTATAATTCTCTCAGGTGTCGGAATTTTTCTTACCATTGTTTTTTTAATTGTGTTTAATGTTCTTTCAGGTATGTTTCTTGAGTTCAACGCATAATTCTTACATATATATAGTTCTGACATTATTTTTCATCCCTGCATCTAAGACTTGCAAAATCAGCAAGTCTTTTTTATTTTTTCTATTGACAAAACCGCTTTTCCATGATATAATGTCATCACTTTAGCAAAGTAAATCATTAAAACGTTTCAAAGGAGAAATCACCATGAAGAAATTTCTAGCAATCATTTTAGCAGCACTTATGTGCGCAGCTCTCGTAGCTTGCGGTACAGCAAACGAAGCAGACGACACAAACACCGATGCAAAGGCTGAAAAGCTTGTTTGCGGTGTAACAATCATTCCCGGTCTTAACGAACAGGATGAAAACGGCAATTGGATTGGTTTTGAATCAGAATTTGCAATGGAAGTCGGCAAGATTCTTGGAATGGATGTTGAATTCCAGGTAATTGATTGGGGTCAGAAGTACAACGAACTCAACTCCGGTGCGATTGACTGTGTATGGAATGGTTTTACAGCAAACTCTTCCGATGACGGTGTGGCACGTTCAGAACTCGTTGACTTTTCCTACGGCTACATGCTCAACCAGCAGTGTGTTGTTGTAAAAGCTGAAAACGTTAATAATTATTTATCCGAAGCCGATCTTAACGGCAAGAAGGCATGTGTTGAAGGCGGCAGTGCCGGTGCTTCCTATGCGGAGTCCGTAACCGATAAGGAAAACATCTTCACAACTCCTGCTCAGATTAATGCTTTCACAGAAGTTAAATCCGGTGCTGTTGACTTTATCGTAGTTGATATCACTCTTGCTCAGAATCTTTGCGGTACAGGTGACTATTCTGACCTTGCAATCGTTGAGGCAATCGAGCTTGATTCTGAAATCTACGCTGTAGGCTTCAAGAAGGGCAGCGAACTTACTGAAAAAGTAAATGGTGCAATCAAGGAACTTGAAGCTAACGGTAAGCTCATGGAAATCGCTACAAAGTACGGTTTTGAAAATGTACTTAAGGTTTCCGAAACCATCGAATAATTTAATTTAAGGAACTAATAATGGGATTTTGGGAAGTAACATTAAGTCTGATTGGCGGACTTAAATACACCTGCCTGATATTTGCGCTAACACTTTTGTTAGCGCTTCCTTTAGGTTTGGTGATAGCTTTCGGTTCAATGTCAAAGTTCAAGCCCTTGGCATATTTGGTAAAAACCTTCGTATGGATAATACGCGGTGTTCCTCTTATGCTTCAGGTTATCATATTCTTTTATGTTCCCGGGTTTTTGCTCGGTCACCCTATTCTTTCGCGTTTTTCATCAGTAATAGCGGCATTTGTTATCAACTATGCTTGCTATTTTTCAGAAATTTACCGTGGCGGCATCGAAAGCATTGCAAAGGGACAATATGAAGCCGGTCAAGTTCTTGGCATGACCAAAACCGAAATTTTCTTTAAGGTTATACTCATGCAAGTTGTTAAAAGAATCCTTGCTCCTATGTCAAACGAAGTTATCACGCTCGTTAAGGATACAGCTCTTGCAAGAGTAATACTTATCGTTGAAGTTATTCAGGCGGCACAGAATTATGCCGGATATGGTCTGATGTGGCCTTTATTCTATACGGCTGTTTTCTATCTTGCATTTGTAGGTATTCTGACTCTTATTTTCGGCTATTTTGAAAAAAAGCTGTCTTACTATAAGGTTTAAGGAGAGAAGTTATGCCGATATTAGAGGTAAAAAATTTATGCAAATGCTTCGGAAAAAACGAAGTATTAAAAGGAATCAGTTTTTCATTAAAAAAAGGTGAAGTACTATCAATAATCGGTTCATCGGGAAGCGGAAAAACCACCCTTCTGCGCTGTCTTAATTTTATTGAAACAGCAGAAGCAGGTCAGATTACTGTGGACGGAAAACTACTTTTTGATTCCAATGTATGCAAAAAGCAGTCTGACAAAGAAATACGCGAAAAGCGTCTTCACTTCGGACTTGTTTTTCAGTCCTTCAATCTGTTCCCCCAATATACAGTATTGAAAAACATCACTTTGGCAAAGGAATTGCTCGAAGCAAAAAAAGGCAATGACGGTCTCTCAAAGGCTCAGATTGAGGCGCAGGCAAAGAAGCTGCTTGACAGAGTCGGACTTCTTGAGAAAGCATCTTCATATCCCTGCGAGCTTTCGGGCGGTCAACAGCAGCGTGTGGCAATTGCAAGAGCACTTGCGCTGTCACCCGACATTCTTTGCTTTGACGAGCCTACAAGTGCTCTTGACCCTGAGCTTACAGGAGAAGTACTCAAAGTTATAAAAGAGCTCAAAGATGTTGGTACTACCATGATTATTGTCACACATGAAATGGGCTTTGCAAAAAATGTTTCAGACAAAATCATCTTCATGGCTGACGGTATTATTGAAGAAATGGGAACTCCCGAGCAAGTCTTTGAACATCCAAAAAGCGAAAAAACAAAGGCTTTCTTTGAAAAGTCCTTTGAAAATATTGTTTAATAAATCCCACTTTATTGCACCTGTATTTTACAGGTGCATTTTATTTTGCACAAAGACGCAATTTAACGCACATTCTTTCTTTAAATTTACAGAAAATGAACTGTATTACTATTGACACAAAGCAAATAATTTAGTATAATAAATTATATTTTTCGTTGGAGGCAAACTTATGATAAAACTGCGTAAAGAAGGCATATTTCTTGTTAATGGAAAGCCCTGTGAAACATATGACGTTTCAAAAGAAACAGCACGTCAGGGCACCATTGCTTATCAAATTCTGAACAACCACAATCAAAAGGAAGACGACAGTGTGCTTCACATCAAATTTGACGCACTCGTTTCCCACGATATTACATATGTAGGAATTATTCAGACAGCACGTGCAAGCGGACTTCGGGAATTCCCCATTCCCTACGCCATGACAAACTGCCACAACAGCCTTTGTGCCGTTGGAGGTACAATAAACGAGGACGACCACATTTTCGGTTTGTCCGCTGCTAAAAAATACGGTGGAATCTATGTTCCTGCAAATCAAAGTGTTATCCACTCTTATGCAAGAGAAGAGCTTGCAAAGTGCGGCGGCATGATTTTAGGCTCGGACAGTCACACCCGTTATGGTGCACTCGGCACTATGGGCGTTGGCGAGGGAGGTCCGGAGCTTGTAAAGCAGCTTCTCAAAAACACATATGATGTAAAGCGTCCCGAGGTTGTTCTTGTTTATCTCACAGGAAAACCAAGACGTGGCATTGGTCCTCACGACGTTGCGTTAAGTCTTGTAAAGGCAACTTTTGCCGACGGATTTGTAAAGAACAAGGTGCTTGAGTTTGTAGGTCCGGGTGTAAAGGAGTTACCGATTGACTTTAGAAACGGCATTGACGTTATGACAACTGAAACCACCTGTCTTTCTTCTATCTGGGAAACTGACGAGGTAACAAAGAAATTCTACGAAACTCATCTTCGTCCTGAATGTTATAAGGAATTGAAGCCTGCAGATGTTGCCTACTACGACAGCATGATTGAAATTGACCTTTCAAAGCAGGAATCAATGATTGCCCTTCCTTTCCATCCCTCCAACGCATACACCATTCATGAATTCAACGAAAATGCCGCAGAAATTCTCGCAAAGGTTGAAAAAGAAGCAGCTGAAAAGTTCAAGGGTGCAAAATACGACCTTGTTTCTAAGGTACGTGACGGCAAGGTTTATGCAGACCAGGGTGTTATCGCTGGCTGTGCAGGCGGTATCTTTGACAACATTGTAGAAGCGGCAGCTATACTTGACGAAAAAAGCACAGGCAACGGCCACTTCTCATTATCCGTTTATCCCACAAGTGTACCTACAAGCATTGAGCTTACCAAAATTGGTGTCACAGAAAAGCTCTTACGTGCTGGTGCAGTTATTAAGCCTTCCTTCTGCGGTCCATGCTTTGGTGCAGGAGATGTGCCCGGTCACAACGGGCTTTCACTTCGTCACACCACAAGAAACTTCCCAAACCGTGAAGGTTCAAAGCCAGGCGAGGGTCAGATTGCAGGTGTTGCTCTTATGGACTCAAGAAGCATTGCGGCAACAGCGGCTTGCGGCGGTGTAATCACTGCGGCAACCGACATTGACTACGACTACACTCCATACGAATATCACTTTGACAAGACAGTTTATGAAAACAGGCTTTACTACGGCTACGGCAAGGCAAATCCCAATGAAGAATTAATTCTCGGTCCAAACATCACAGACTGGCCAAAGATGTACGAGCTTTCAGACAACCTTCTTGTTGAGCTTTGTGCGGTTATACGTGACCCCGTAACAACAACCGACGAGCTTATTCCCTCAGGTGAAACTTCTTCTTACAGAAGCAATCCTTTAAGACTTTCAGAGTTTGCTCTGTCCCGCCGTGTTCCCGAATACGTTGAAAGAAGCAAGGCATGCGACAAAGACGAGCGAGCAAGACGTGATGGAAATGTCAGCGACAAAATAAAGTTTGCTCTTTCTAAGGTTGGAAATGCTGATATCCTTTCCAAAAACACTCAGTTTGGCTCATGCGTATTTGCAAACAAGCCCGGAGACGGCTCAGCACGTGAGCAAGCTGCGTCCTGTCAGAAGGTGCTTGGCGGATTTGCAAATATCTGCTATGAGTTTGCTACAAAGCGTTACAGAAGCAACTGCATCAACTGGGGAATTCTTCCCTTTACAATAGACGAAAACGAAAAATTTGAATACAACGAAGGCGATTTCGTATTCGTTCCTGACGTCAAGGAGCATATTGCTACAGGCAAGGAAGAATTTGCCGCAAAGGTAATAAGAAAAGACGGTAGTACATGTGACATCACCCTTTATGTCAAGGGTCTTACTCCCGAAGAAAAGGAAATAATCATGGACGGTTGTCTTATGAATTATTATGCTCGACATAACGCTTAGCAATGAAAGAGCATTTGAGCAGAAAACGTAACAGACTTGTCGGCTATGACTATTCTCAGCAAAGCCTGTACTATGTCACACTATGTACAAAAGATAGAAAGAAACTCTTTGGTAGTCTTATCGACGATGTTCGTTCGGAATTAAATCCTCTAACCGTAATCGTAGGGGTCGATGCCCACATCGACCCGCCTGTGTTGGGTTTTAATCAATACATAAATTTATCTGACTGCGGCAAAACAGCTGATAAATATATGAGAACAATTTCAGG
>JAGBCG010000014.1 GCA_017938055.1 Clostridia bacterium | reverse complement strand
ACCTGCAAGAATTGCACCGATTATAAGTCCAAGATATCCAAGTGCTACCGACACGCCTCCTGCAAAGGCTGCTGCCATTGAGCCAAGGAAAGCAAAGGAAGAGCCGAGGAAAACAGGGCTGTTATACTTTGTAAAAAGTCCGTATACCAATGTGCCTACACCTGCACCAAAAAGTGCTGCCGCAGGCTGCATGCCGTTACCAATGATAACGGGAACGACCAAGGTTGCTGTCATAATGGCAAGCAACTGCTGAATTGCAAACACAAGGTTTGCCCCGAATTTAGGTTTGTCCTTAATACCGTAAATCAATTTCATGTGATTTACCTCCGTTTGATTTTTTTATAATTTCACCTTGCGGTGCATTATACGAGAACAGAAAAAAACGCCTTGCATACGCAGGCGTTTATGTATAGTGCTTACACGAAAACCGTTTAAAAGCAACACTAAGCAGCCCACGTTTTTTCAAAGCAATTACTCTGATTGAAATTATATCATGTAAGTCGTATTTTGTCAATAGATAAGTATAATTATCGTAAAAACATCTGCTGTCTCAAAACAGAGGAGCAGCAGACATCTTGCGTTATATATACATTTCAAAATCGTGCTTTTCGTCAGCCTTTTCAAGTCCCAGTGCCTTTGCCACGGTGTTTCCTATAACCGTTGCCATTCTGTACATACCAAGATCATTGGGGTGACAGCCTTCATAGGTGCAGTTATGGTAATAGTCGCCTGAAAACAGGCTCTTTCCGTGGATGAAGTACACATTCTCATCCCTGCTTTTTGCGTAGCTGTATGTCCTGTACACCGTCTGTGCACGCTTTTCGTTATCGGAGATATTTGTGTTATAGTCGGGACGTGTAACAAAAATGACGGGAATATGGGGATGCTTTTCACGCACAAGCTTATAAAAAGGAAGATGAGTTGCCTCAAGCTGACCTTCCTCATAAGCATTATGGTCGTAGTCCATGACAAAAGCACACATATCAAGACCGGCAATATATTCCGCCATAGCCTTTTCGCCCTTGGCAGCACCGGCGAAGCCGAGATTTACATAGTTAAGATTATATTTCTGCGAAATAAGAGCTTCATATGTAGTACCGGGACGAGTTGCAAAGTAGCCGTGAGTAATGGATGAGCCGTAGAAAACAACAGGCTTTTCATTAATATACGGTGCACCCTTATCAAGCACCGCATTTTCTTCGATGCCGATTTCCACATTTTCAAAGCAAGCAGAATAAGGGAAATTCAAGGTATATTGAATTTTCTTTGCATTGCTTCCTAGTAGATAAGTTTCTTTTTCCCTGCTTTCATACTTGCCGTTAGCAAAGCGTTTTCCCGAAACATCTATTAGCCCTGTCACGAACAATTCTGCACCGTACTCAAGCTTATACACATCAAATCCCGACACTTCGCTGCTTGAGTATGTTTCTGCACGGACGTAAAGTCTTGAGGAATCTGTTGTAAACCTCAGTCTTGCACCTGCCGTATTTTTCATAAGCGACAGAACCTCAGGACTTACCTCCTGTGCAATTTCCTCAGGCATTCTCTGATATTTGTCATTCATTCCGTATACATCAAAATTTTCCCTTGAAGCTTTAATCCACTTGATTTCCGCCATTTTAAAAATCTCCTTGTGTTTTTCTATATTCTATAACACGTTTTTTGTGTTTGTCAATAGTTTTTTCAACATTTATAAAAAAAGAGCCGTTCCGTAAGGAACAGCTCCGTAATCTTATCAGCCAAGGGTTACGTCCCATCCTGCACAATACTGTGCAAGCAAAATCACATCTGATGTATTTATACTTCCATCGCCATTGGTGTCAAGTGCAGCTATATTTGCTTTTTGTTTTGCACTTTCCCAATCAGCACAATACTGTGCAAGTAAAATTACGTCCTGGATGTTTATTTTTGTATCGTTGTTTGCATCACCAAGTCTTATATTGGAAACAGTGATTTTTCCGTCTTGGCATTCAAAATCCAAAGAGTCGTTGTTCTCGCTTGAAATGACAATTTCAGAAAGTCCAATATAGTATTCTCCCACGGTGACGTTTTGTGCAGCAGTTAATTCAAGAGTTGCTATCACACCATTTGTGTCATCATCCTGGCTTCCACTCCATGTGAGCAGATATATATTCTCGCCGGTGGCACCATATTCAAACTCAAGGCTTGAAAGTGCTGAGCCACGCTGCACTGTCGAAAGTGTTACTCCCTGAGGTAATGTGATTTTTGCAGAAAAGTGATTGATTCCTGTATTGTCTTCAAGTGAGATAGTCATTGAAGAAGAATTGCCTGCTGAAATAACTGTTTCGCTTACAGTGAGTTTGGGAACTTTCACGGTATATGTAAATGAAACAATGTCGCTGTCAAACATTTTATCGGCAATGGCGATTGCATTGACAGTCATGTCTTTATTGATAGCAATGGGCTGAGTATAGGGTCTGCTCTGTGAAGTTGGCTCACTTCCATCAAGTGTATAGTATATCTTCGCTGTTTCTGTGGGTGTGCTGAGAACAAGTTCTGTACCCTTGGACACATTACCCTGAGGAATGTTTGCAACCGGTGCACTTACGGTTTCCCAGTCAGGAAGACTTACTTTGACTATACATTCCGCTGCAAGTCCGTGCTCACCAACAACGAGAATAGTGGTTGAACCAGCCTTACACTTGGGTGTTATTAAACCGTTGGAATCTACTGTTGCAACATCAGGCTTTGAACTCGTCCAGGTCAGAATTTCCGACTGTGTAGCTGGAGAAGCTGTAACCTTAAGCAAGTATGGCGTATCAACTCCGTAGGTGAGGTTGATGGTAGACTCTGAAAGCTGAAGGCGTGTTGCCTTCGTATAGGCAGTTACAACTGTGCTTGAGCTAATGCCTGTGCTTGTTGTTGCCGTAATAACTACTGTGCCATTTTCGAGTGCTGTCAGGTTTCCGTCTTTATCAACAGAAACAGTTTCAGGGTCAGAGCTTTGCCAGGTGATTGTGTCAGTATTGGAAGAAGGAGCTATCGTGACATCAAGTGCAACCTTGGCATTTGTAATTGGTATTCTTATATTTTTCTTATTAATTTCAATGCTTGTAATATCTACACGAAGTCCTGCTTTAAAGGAGGAAGTATATGCATTTTTTGCAGATGTAAGAGAAGTTATATAAGAAGCAAGATCTGTATCCTGAAGTTCACCGGCATTGAACAACTCGAGAGCAGAGGTTGCCTCGGCAATTTTTTCATCAAAAGCAGTCTTTTTTGCGGAAGTCGTCCAAACATATTCGGGATATACGTCCTTGCCATTTTCGCTTACAAACTTTGTATTTCCAACAAGAGCAAGCTCTTGTTCACATTCCTTTAGAAGATTGTAAAGAGCAAGAGAATTGCCGGTATACGCAGGTCTTGATTTTACAGTTACATCAACAAGCGTATACACATTTTCATCGCTGTCACTTGCTATTTTAACTTCATATTCACCTACAGCTGAAAATATAAAGTGGGCAGGGAATACATTTTCAACTCCGTCAATATATGATGTTCTGCTTTCATCCAGGGGTTCGTCATACTGGTCGTGAGTTTCGGAGTAAATTGTCACCGTCGACGAGGACTCACCCTCAACCAAATCAAGTGTCAGCTTTTCAATTTCAGCCTTTGTTCTTGAATCTACATAAGCGATAACGTGATTTGCCTTTGACTTCTCACGCACGACATTTACCGTTACACTGTCAGTATATTCTCCGTATGTGGCAACTATTGTAACAGTACCTGCTGTTGAACACCTGTCAATTCTTACGGTGGATTCGATCGTATCAACCATAACGCCGTCAAGTTGAGTATCAACGGAAATTACTGCCTCTTGGTCTGTAATTGCCGGATAACCAAAGGCATCAAGAAGAACTGCGTCAACATTTATCACAATGTCTTCTCCCTCAAGTCCGGGGGCGGTATATGTATCATCAACATTTTTAATTTCCAAACCTGCAATACTCCTGTATCCGCCCGTTCTCAAATATCCTGCAAGAACAGGCTGAGAAAGGCTTGTTCCACCGATAATTATTGTTGAATCGGAGTAAGAGGTAGGAACAAAAGGCCCGAATTTTACAATTCCGTCAGCGTTTGATGCAAGCTGTTCATAGTACAGAATATCCTCGTCTTGTGCAGCGTTGTACGCTTCCACATAATTTGTTTCATCAAATACGCCTTTAATGGCAATCATTATATATTCATTATCAGGCTGGGCATCATAAGTAATGGTATAATATCCCTCTGAGTCGGGATAATACTCATATGTGTCAGCAAAACAGCCCATTGTCGTAAGACATGAGATTACCTGTACAAGCATCGTAAATACAAAGATTTTTTTCATATAATCAAACCTTTCCTGTCAGGAAGTTATTAAATCTGCAAAAGAGTAACAAATCCCCTATATAATACGTAAATATTATAACACAAATATATTGTTCTGTCAACATTGCAGATGAAAATAGAAATTTTTTACAATTCTATCTTGACTGATACAGGTTCACAATACAATCGGCAATTAGCTTATATGTGAAACAGCGTTTTCACGGAAGGTGCTCATATAAAAATGGGCTGTATCACAAGATACAACCCCAATAATTATGTTTTAAAAGAATTAAAGCTCCTCCGAGTCTTCTTCTATTAAAGTATCAATTTCTT
>JAGBCG010000013.1 GCA_017938055.1 Clostridia bacterium | reverse complement strand
TTCATAGATTATACTGTCAAGAACATCGGTAATAACATAATAAATATATTCGTTTTGCCTGTAATGCTCACTTGAAGAAAAACGTATAAAACTGGTTGCAACCCTCAGTATGTCAAGATAAGCTTTTATGGTGGGTGTATAAATTTCACCATACTCGTCAAGGTTGTCCGCTTTTGTAAAAATGGACGTGATAAAATTTTCATCACGCATAGCATTTACAAAACAGTGAAAAAAGTAGCATCTGTTTTGCCACATAAGATGATTAGTGTATCGGTGAGATGTGGATGGCCCTAAATGATTTAAGATATATGCAAAAGCAACGTGATAAATGGTAGAGTATTGCTCAGCATCGGTAGAGATAAAGTATGTGAAAATATCAATAATGTTTTCAGTAAGATTTGGGACAAGAACTGTTAAATCCTGTGTACTGAATAAAGCATCAAAATCTTTTTCAAGCTGGGAAAGGTTTATATCAAAAACACAGGTAATGTTGTTTATCAGACAAGGACAGTTTTGTGAGGATGGTTTTAAAATATCCAATACAAAATCAGAAACGTGCCTTTCCATGTAAAGCTCGCCGTCAGATAATAACCCGATAAAACCTAAATCAATAAGCCTACGCCATTTTTTGATACTTTTTGTGGTAAGATTTTCGGCAACTTGCGTTGTCAGCAGAATATCCTCGTCGTTCTCATAGTCGTGAGTGTCAATAAAGTGAAGACATATAACACCAAGAGATCTAAGCACCTCTTTTTCACATTCTGAAAAGTCTGCAAGAATGTAAAAAATCTTAATGTAATCTGTAACCGGGTTGAGATTTTCACAAGCAGATATGCTGATAATGCGATTGTAAAGCTCTTTTGCAGAGTAGGAATAGAAATCCATAAATTTCTTAGCAAAAAATAAAGCAGATAGCCGGTTTGAAAAAAGCTTGCAAAGTTTTACAAATTCAGCATCAGGTGAGGATTTGTCATCAAAAATCATCCTGCACACGTCTACAGTATCAGGGAAATCTAAAGGAACAATACAGCAGTTGTCGGGTGTATTTTGAGGTAGACTTCTTACAGACACGGCGATTTTAAAACCATTTTCCAAGAGAAAATCAATGTATTGCGGATAATAGCTTACATACAACTCGTCAATAATCAAAAGAGTATTTCTGTGCCTTAGCTCTAAGAAAAGCTGCTTGGCAGAGGGCTTGTTGAAATAAGCTTGCGAGTAATCTTTGGTGTAAAACTGGTCATGAGTAAAAATGCGGTAAAAGCAATTACTGAGGGTATAATCGTCATCCCGATAAATTCCGCAATCATCTGAGAAAATATATTTTTTGTCATCATACTGCACGAAAACAACAGCATCAAATTTGTTTCGCATATCATAAGCAAAGCGTCTTAAAACATGGCTTTTTCCCGTTCCCTCGTCGCCAAGAAGAAATACAAGAGAATATCCCTTGTCAAAAGCTTCTGTCAGTGCGTTGTCAGTACTGAATAGACAAAAATTATCCTCGGTCATCCGCCTGAAATTAATGTTGTCACCGCAGATAATGCAACCAAAATCTCGTGTTTTATCTGGAATAAAATAGCTTAATGAATTCTGAAGTAAAAGTCTTTTGCTCATATCTCACACCTGAAAGAGAATTAAAAAAGGTTGTTGTAACAAATACAACAACCATAAAATGTTTAGTCGTCTGACGTATCGCTATCTGTTACTTCTGCTATAATGTGTTTCTTTTCAGTATCTGTGCTGCTTTTGCCGTCGGCACGTATCAAAAGATTTGTGACAATGCCTTCACATGCACAGTAAAGCAAGATTACACCAATTATCCTGATAATAATGTCGTCAGCAAGGTCTCTTAAAAGAATAAGAAGTAAGCCCAGAACTGCATTGATAACTGACGGAACAATAAGCTTTTTGAAAAGTTCTTTATTAACGTGAAAATAACAAAAAGCAGTATAAAGCTTTAATAAACTGAAAACGAACAAGCATATTCCTGCAGTTAAGGGGAGAGCTGCAAAAATATGGCTCTTGAAAATTATAAGAATAAGACCAAGTGCAAGGTACGCAAGGAAAGTAAAAGCGTTTACAGCCTTGTATTGTGTTTTGATGCACTTATATAAATAAAAGCCGCATGCCAATAAACAAATCACACCTAAAAAATAGCAAATTGTATTTGCCACCATTGACGGAAAGAAAGTAAGAATAAGACCCAGTGCGATTATAATAACTGTACCGATGATATTGCTGCTTAGTATCTTTTTAAAAATCTTGTTCATTTATATACTCCTAACCACTTTTTTATAAATTATATCAAAGCCTTTGTTCTGCGT
>JAGBCG010000151.1 GCA_017938055.1 Clostridia bacterium | reverse complement strand
CTGGATTAACAAGCTCATGCCCGCAGTTGTTATCGGTCCGACAGTTGCTATCATCGGTCTTTCCCTTGCTGGTAATGCAGTAGGTGACCTAAGCAAAGCTACAGGCAGTGTGGTTATGGAAGTTCCTTACGCTGCTATAGCAGTAGGTATTGTAACACTTATCGTTGTTGCAGTTTGTGCTACATTCGGCAAGAAGATGGCAAGAATGATACCTTTTATTATAGGTATTCTCGCTGGCTATGCCCTCTCTGTAATTCTTACAATAATTGGTAATATGGCAGGCATTGATGCTCTTAAGGTCATCAATTTTTCCGCATTTGAAGCACTTGTTGCTAACGGCGTTAACCTTGAAACATTTATCAGACTTCCTGAATTTACCTTCGTTACGGCTTTGGGTGGATTTAAGGAACTTAACGGTGCGTATTTTGCAACGATAGCAGTTGCTTATATCCCTGTTGCGTTTGTTGTATTTGCTGAACACGTTGCTGACCACAAGAACATTTCCTCTATCATTGAAAAGGACTTGCTTGAAGATCCCGGTCTTTCAAGAACCCTTCTTGGTGACGGTGTAGGCTCTATGGCGGGTGCTTTCTTCGGCGGCTGTCCCAACACTACATACGGTGAGTCCGTAGGCTGTGTAGCTATTTCAGGCAATGCTTCTGTTTACACAATACAGACCGCGGCAATTCTTGCAATTCTTATTTCCTTCCTTGCTCCCTTTGTTGCATTTGTAAACTCCATTCCCTCTTGTGTAATGGGCGGTGTTTGCATGGCACTTTACGGATTCATTGCTGTAAGCGGTCTTAAGATGCTCCAGCCAGTTGATCTCAACAAGAACAGAAACCTGTTTGTTGCTTCAACAATCCTTATAGCCGGTATCGGCGGACTTACTCTTAACTTCGGCAAGGTAACAATCACATCAATCGCATGTGCACTTATTCTTGGTATTATTGTAAACGTAATACTTTCCAGAGCTGATAAGAAAGACGTTGAATAAGTCCAACTAACGATATATTAAAGCTTATAATTAACCAAAGATCACCTGCAAATCATGTAGGTGGTCTTTTTTGTTCATCACACATATAAGCTCTTTGTGATATCCATATCAGATTACCATTTGTGACAAAAACGTACGCATGCGATAAGAGAAGATATGGCATGCGACAAGGGCCTCTTATACATTAATTACTCATCCCTATGCATCACATTACAAAAGCTCTCAGAGCTGTTTACGTCAGTGTACATACACCAATCATGTAAAACACAAAATAGCATTGTCGAACACCTTACATATCCATTTTACATATTAAAAACCCACCTTTTGTTTCCAAAAGGTGGGTTTATCATTACCATCAGTTCCAAGGCAAGCCCTGGCGTTTCTGATTTATTCTACTGAAGGGATAAGCTTAATGTAAGAAATACTAAACTCGCCTTCCATATCGAACGGGTCGAAACGGAAGTTCGTAATTGTGCCCTTCCAGTTTTCATTTGTTGCCATGTTAAACTTGAGAACGGTTATTCCCTTGTCATTCTTGACACCACTATATGTTGCACCAACTCTCGCAACACCGCTCCATCCGATTTCCTGTGTTGTAAAGTAAATGTTTGACACAGTTCCTACAGGGATTGTATCGCCAAACTTAACACCGACTTCTATGGTCTTATAGAGTGACGCATCAAAACCTGAACCAACCAAATGCGTACAGCTAACAACAGGGTCAATATACTGACTGGTAGGAAGTTTAACTGCGTTACCATATGCAAGACCGTCTTTAAGAACGAGTTTTGTTGCATCACAACCATTTAAGGTAGCACCAACAAGCACATCAGTACCGAAAGTCATTACCAATTCATCAATTTCAAATGCCAAATAAACTCTCTGTCTGTTTTCAGGAAGAGCAACTCTGTTTATAATAGCAGATATTTCGCTTCTCTTGATGTTTGCTGTGGGCTGGAAGTTATGAGCCTTGTCTACACCAACTATTACGCCTGCATTGTAGAGCAAGAGTACCTTGGAGAACGCCGCATCAGAGGATGCTAAGTCGGGAATTGAGCTAAACCTATTCTTCGCAGTGTACCAGTTAGAAGGTACTGCACTAGCAAACATTACTGCAACTTCGCTTCTTGTAGCAGCTCTTGCAAGGTCTGTGTACTGGCCCGACTTTATGATACCTGCGGTTGTTGCGTAGGCTACATAAGGATCATACCACTTCTGACCAGCTGTCGCAGCAGGGATTGTCTTTCTTTTGTAAAGGGCACTTGTTCTGGATGCAATAGTAATAGCTTCTGCAAGTGTTACGTTGCCGTTAGGATCAAACTTTCCTTCATCCTTACCATTCATAAGACCAAGCTTGTAGGATGTTTGCACATCATTGCAGAACCAGTCATCAGCAGTTACATCTGTAAATGTAGAATTCATAAAGCTGTTCACAAATGGGAACTTATTGCTTGAACGAGATACTGCATCTTTATTATTTGAGAAGATAATAGAGTCAATTTCAAGCAAACCTGCATCATCATTAAAGCTGAAGTACATACCTGTAATTGTGCCCTTCCAGTTTTCGTTAGCACTCATATCAATTACAGAGTAACCCATGCCTGTTGTAGAAAGAACACCATTTACAGACATTGAATTGGAGAACTTACCATCAGAGGTAAAGTGAACTTTAAAGTTTGCAGATTTTTTCTCAAACATGCAGCAGTTTCTGATAATCAGGTATCTGTGAGTATCTGCATTCAGGTACATGTTGTTAAAGAAGAACGCAGGCATATTCAAGCTGCCGTCAGTTACGCCATCACACTTAATAGTGTAAATACTATTGTAGCTGTCTTCCTTGTTCATATATCTGAAGGATCTGAAGAGCTGATCATCCCTAGCATCGTCAAATTCAAATACTACATCACCACTTGCACTTGTCTTTAATTGAACGTACGTAGCTGTACTTGCACTATCTGATCCACTGTCCGAACCAGAAGAATCTGTGCCACCAATAGTCTTATTAGGTGTTGTTGTTGTAGATGTCTTGTGAGACACGATTGTACCGCCACCTGCAGGGAACTCTTCTTCTCTGACGTAACTGTCGTCATCTATACCACCGATAATTACATCTTTTCTTTCGGAGCTTGATGAAGATGATGTGTCGCCAAGATTTTCAGCAGATTCTTCATCTGTAATAATAACTTCACTAATTGTGTAGTTAGTAATTACACCCTTTTGGAGAACAAGCTTAACATCCTTTACTGTTCCGGTATACTCATCAACACCAGAAAGGTCACAAATAATGTTTCCACCAAAGACTTCTCCCAAATCCTGTGCAATCATTACAGATACAGGCTCCGTTGCTCCCTCAGGAATAAAGCTTAAGTAAATAGCATCTTCTGTCAGACTGCTGTATTCAAAATCAACAGTTGCAACAAGTGTCTTCTGCACATCGTTAACTTCAATTTCGTCTGAAACTTTAACAACAGGAGTTACTTCAGATTCAGAAGAAATGCTAAGACCTGTATTATCGGAATCAACAGTCATATCATCAGGCATTTCGCCTTCCGTTACAGAAACTGTCTGTTCAATTTCTTCTTCATCCATGTTGTAATATACATTACATGGAGTCCACATAGCATAGAGTGTAACGTCATCAGTAACTGTAAATGAACCCTTATAAATCTTTTCAAAGCTATCAGGATTCTTGGACCAACCCACAAAGGTGTAACCATCTCTGATGGGAACACTTCTAATATTTGTTAATCCACGCTTCATTACCTGCTTATATGAGTCTACATATCCATCATATAGAGGAATCGTACCGCCATTACCATCAAACTTAACAGTTCTTTCAGCATTGTAAATTCTTACCCAGTCAACTGCAATTTCATTATTCACCGCCACTTCACTGTCGACTCTGATAAGATTAAGCGTATCATATGTGTTCCAGCATGCTTTTTCGGACATATCATAGTTTACTATCTGGAATGTGCCGGGAGCATTTGCAGAAAGGTTGCTAACCCTTGTGTTTGCCGATTCATCATAAGGTGTTGTTGCTCCGGTAACACTATTCTTGGACTGTGTGTAAGTCCACAAACTACCTGCAACAGGAAGTGAAACTCTAATAGCAAACGACTGATATGCTGCAGTTGGAATTTTCATTGCGTAGAGTGACGAATTGGTATGCATAATAATGGCTGCGTCATTTTCTGTCTTTGCAGCCGAGTAATGTGCAACACCATCTCTGTATGTTACATCTCTGCTGGAAAATACAGGGATACTTGTACTTGCAGAATCAAAGCTCCATTCATAACCCTTTGCCCAGTTTGCGTAAAGAACGGTATCAGCTTTGATGTTAAAGGAATCGCTTGGATTAAGAGCGTCTTCGTCTGTAGACCAGCCCATGAAGAAGTATCCTTCTCTTTCAACAGGATATTCTTCAGGAATAAATGTGCCTCTTGTCTTTATTTCGTCAGGAATACCTACTACATTATCAGTTGTGTTTTTATCAAATGTTACCGTGAACAAATCGCTCTGATTTGTAATTTCAATAACAAAATCTGCAGATACTGAAGGATCGTAAACACTGGTTGCTGTAACAATAAGTGTTCCATTTGTGAACGGATATACTCTGCCGTTTTCAGAAACAGAAGCTATAACATCATCATCAACAGACCAGGTGACAGTAGTTACAGGAAGCTTGTTTCCGTTTATGCTTACTGTCTTACCTGTAAGGTCGATGTATTTTCCATCTTCTGAAATTTCATTATCACCGCTAATAACAACTTCGACCTCATCAAGTGATTCCGTTGGACCAAATTCACAAGTAATTGTATATGTGCCGTCGTCATTCTTGGTAGCAAGTGCTTCTTCATTATTAATGGTAGCATCTGTTGCTGTGATTGTATAGCCGGCATCCGGACAAATTACGATTTCTACACTGTATGGTGTTTCAGGAAGGAACTTGCCATCTTCGTTAAGCTCGCCTGTCCAAGTAATGCTGTTAACCTTGTAAGGACTGTTAACAGTTACTTCATCAGCTGTAGCAGGAGCTAACCATGTTTCCGGAGCGTCCACTTCAACTGCGATTTTCTGTGAAGCTTCTGTATTAGGTATGAAAGCAATCTTTCTGATACCCCAGTCAGGGTATATGTGGCTACCTACTGTATAAGGATCTGCATAGAACTTACCAATAACACCGGTCCAGTCAGCAGATGTCGTCATGTCGTAAGTATACTTATAAGTAAGTGTGCTTCCAACCATTACACGTTCAGCAGAAACAAGCGTACCAGTTCCTTTAAATGAATCAGGAGAACCGGGTGTTGAGAACTTGAGTGCGGGTATTGGATTAATGAGGGTTGCATTAAAGATGTTACTCATTTGCACTCCATCAACATATCCGTCAAGAATTGCACTGTAGTATACTTCAACAAAGTCGAAATTATCTGCGTTAAGATTTGTTACAGGAGTAATAAGAGCCGTATCAACGTTCTTTGTGGGAACTTCAACAATAGCAAGGTCATCTTCAAATCTTATGCCTTCATCCCCTGCCAAAGAGGTTGTACCAAACCAATGATTTGAATTGGCATAGTCAAACTCCGTAATTAGCTCATACATTGCGTAGTATGTAGCATCACCATCAACAACTATCTCATCAATATATTCATTGCCATCTTCATCGCTCCAGCCTATCCAACGATAACCCAAAGGAATGTTTGCAGGTTCAAACGAGCCGATTTTAAAGGAGTCGCCCTTAAATATCTGTCTGCTTTCCTCAGCATATTCACCATCAGCATCGAGCTCCGCAAAGATTATGTTATAAGCCTCGGAAGAAGCAATCTCACCTGTTGCATCAAATGTCTTATAAACTGTAAGATAGCCTGTTTCCACATCATATTCATATCCATCAGCGTCTTCGCCGTTAATCTGATATGTCATAGGAGCACTTGACACAAAGTATCCTGGGGCACCCTTAACAGTAACACGTACCGTATATTCTTTTCCGCCATCAAAGTAGTAGCCATAGAGAAGGTCATCCCACTTAACATCTACCACTTCTACTGTATCAGTAAGACTTGTTGCTGTTGTATCTGCTTCTTTCTTTGCAACAGGTGTATCAATACCACCTATCTCAACCACATCTGTTTCATAGCAGACAATTCTAATGTAATCGAAATCAACCTTTGATCCAACACTTCCGTCATATGGGTCAAGACGAACAGAAGTAATATAGCCGTTCACCCAGTCAGGTTTGGAAGTCATATCAAACTTAATTGTTGTATATCCATCATAATTAGAATTATAGGTTGTCGCTACAATATTTGATATATAGTCATCCGGGTCTTCACCATATGGGAAACCAAGATAGTTGCCATTAGCATCCACAGATGTAAAGTACAACACGAAAGTAAGAGGAGATACCGCTGTTGTTTTCAGTCTTACTTCAACTGTTGGATTTTCAGCACCGGGAAGTCTGTCGGGATATACATATATCTGCGGGTCAGTACTTGTTGTTGAAGAAGATGTATAAACACCATTCTCTCTGTCAATACTTCCAGCGAAACCGGAAAATGTGGGGGATGAGAAGTCAAAAAATTCGTAGTTCACACCCTTTACCCAAAGTGCATAGTAGGTTGTATCCTTAGTAATATAGTCCTTTGTAATGGAATCTTTATCACCGGGATTCTTAACCCAACCCGCGAACTTAAAGCCGGCTCTTGTAGGAATCTTATTAGAAAGCTTATAATCAAGCTTACCCACGTCATCGGAAGGCATGTTGGAAACATTTCCCTCATCAACTGTTACATATTTGATTGTATAGTTTTCAACCTGATTTGAAATCTCAATAGTTGCTGTTGCCGTTTTTGAAGGATCGTACACAGATGTTGCCTTAATAGTAATAGTACCATCAAAAGTAGCCTGAATAGTATTGTTATCAACAACAAATGCACAGTTTCCGCTTGCTCCGTTATCTATAATTTCAAGAATAATATCTGTCATAGGAACAGATTCGTTCTCATTTACAGGTGTAAAAATAGGAGTAACAGCATAAGTAGCATCCGCAACATCAATCACGCCGTCTTCAAGAGAAAGTTCAAAATCAACCAGAGGATCTGTTGCAGCAAATGTATATGAAACTGTCATCGAACCGTCTTCGTTGATAGTTGCATCAGCATCGAAACTTTCGTTAATTGTCGCTTCTTCAGTAACAATCTTATGACCGCTTTCAGGCTTCACTACAACAGTCAATGTGTAAGGTGTTGCAGCCTTAAATTTGCCATGATCGTTAAATTCAGGTGACCACTCAACAGATTCCACAACATAGTTAGCGTTGGTTTTAACGGTATAGTCAGGAGTACCCCATGTTTTAGGAACTTCAACATCGGTAATTGCCAAAGCTTCTTCAATGTTATCATTCTTAACAAAGGTAATAGATCTTACTGACCATACGGGATATCCATCATAAGGATCAAGAATTATAGATCCCACTTCGCCTGCCCATTCTTCTGTAAGCATCATATCATATATATACTTATATGACACTCTGTTTCCGGCAATACAGCCTTCAACTTTATAAAGCTGGGCTTCATAAGTATCGTCTTCTACCTCAAAGTAGAGTGCAGGAGCAAAATCTTCGTCAAATTTATTAGGATATACTACTCCACCAACTGTTGTGTCGGTGCTTCCGTCATATATAACTTCAATCTTACCATAATCGGCAGCGTTTACACACGTCTTGGGAGTAATAAGCTTGATATCCTGAGTGTTGGAGGTGGGAGTCATAACTGCCCAGCCATTTAACATAGTCAACACTCCGTCAACATTAGCTGTTGTACCTGGAAGGTGATACTTATTACTATAGTCAAAGACATCCAAAGGCGTATATATTGCATAGTAATGTGTTTCTTCTGTAACGTTTACTGTGGTAACAGGCACAGTTGCGCCCTCTGTTGCAGCCCAGCCTTCCCAACGGTAACCATCCATAGTTTTGGTGGAAACAACATCTGCAACGTTAAAGTCACTTCCTGCAACAATTTGCTTTGTAATTGTTGACTCTCCGTCGTTATCACGCTCGTGCAGAACTATATCAACAAGCTCAAGCTCACCAACATCTTCTGTTGCATCAAAAGTCAGAGATATTTTAGCTTTTTTAGGTTCTTTGCTATTGAATGTATATGTTGCTTTCGCACCGTTGATTGTAGCAACTGCCGGAATATTAGGCATATAGCCGTTTCCAAGTGCCTGAACTGTTGCAGTATATGTATATACTTCATTACTGTCAAAGAACAGTCCGCCAAGAAGTGCAGGTGACCATTCACTTTCAGTTACGATAAATTCGTTACCGGACACTGAAACAGTTGTGCTTGCTGCTTCTTTAGCCGTAGGCTCTGAAACGTCAAAAATTTCAACTACGTCTACAAGTTTACCAACAAATCTTATATGATCAAGCAACACTGTCTGCTGTGTTGCATATCCATTAGGATTAAAGCAGATTTTGTATCTGTCAAGATTGCCTGAAAGACCAGTTGCACTGTGGGAAGACATAGGAATTCTAAGACTATAGAATCCGTCAACCGCAAGATTATAGTCAAATTCAATATTCGCCTTAGCTGTTTCATCCCAAGCTGTATATGAGCCGTCTTCATTTTTGCCCTGAACGTATACAGACACGCAGCCCTTCGACTTTGCAGGAACAAAGTTGGCAAGCTTAAATCTTACTTCTACATACTCTATATCGGAAATAGCTACAGAGTTATCGTAAAGCTCTTGTTCTGTTTCAAGTACACAACCCTGAGTATTGGAGCCGTCATATACCAATACCACACAGCCATCCTGGAAAACAACATCTCCTGAAAGTCCACCCGTTACCGAGAAGTTGCCAAGATTTGATTTAAATTCTTCGCCTTTAAGGAGCTTTGCCCACTTCGCATAGAATGTTGTATCCTCTGCTATGACTGCTTCTGTTATAATTTCATCAGCACCGGGTTCTTCTACCCAACCTTCAAAGTGATATCCACTTCTCGTAGGCACTACGTTGGCAAGTGTATATGTACCATTTGCCTCATCTTTAGCAGTCATGCCTGAAATAAGAGTATTCTTTATAATACCCGAATTGTATGATACAGTAAAGCTCTCTTCGTCAAGCACTGCTGCATCCTTTTCTGTACTTTCAGCATTCTGCTGTGTTTGGTTTTCGGTGTCTTCAATCATAATTTCCTGTGATGAACCACCGCCGACAAGAGTCATCTCGGGTGCTGCAAATACAGAAACCGGGAAGCTCATCATGAGCATCGATAAGCATAAAATAATACTTAAGGCTTTTTTCATGGGGTTTGCACTCCTTTGTTGATAGATTTGCACAGCTATTTCTTAAAAAAGGTTATAGCTATACGTATGAAATTACGTTTATATTATATACTGTTGCAAGCAAAAAGTCAATACAATTCCTCAAAAAATTGCTTTTTTTGTACATATTTGCTTTTCCAAATTTTTATACTAAATGTTCTGTAAAAGCTTTGATATAACACTATATGTTGTCATTTACTTGCCAATCTCCAAGTCAGTGTAATATGTTAACTTTTTTGTTGTAAAAAACAATGACTGCAATCGGCGATGCCGTCACAGCCATTGAAGTCAAACTTTTATTAAAGATTTTCTGCTAAAAGACCGGAGATCTCATCAATGAATGAGGCAAGCTCGTTGGAATCAAGCGGTCTTTGTGCTACAAGTGCAAGCATATAAACCTGTTTTGCAAGCTTTTGACAAAGCTCCTTGCTATCCTGATCGCAAAATCTCTCTGAAATTTTTTCAACAAGAGCATTTGAAGTGTTAATTACAAGCGTTTCTTGTTCAGGCATTCCCATTCCCGCAACATTTCCGCCGTACATTTTCATCATATCCGCAAAACGTCTTGACTGTTCGGAAAAGTTCAAGAGTGCAGGAACGGTGTTGTCCTTCAGGCTGTCACAGCTTATCTTCAGGTTATCCCCCTTGCCGAGAGTTTCCTTAAAAAATTCACAGAGTGCATTATTCACGTCTTCGTTCTTTTCAGCCTTATCATTTTTAAGAGCATCTGCAAATCCACTGTCTACTCTGACGAATTTCGTGTCCTTGATTTTTTCATCACTGTCAGTCATAAGCTTGTGCTCACAGAAGGAAATGAACTGAACGTCAATCATTTTGTCAAATTCCATTACAGCGATATTTTCCTTAGTGAACATGCCAATATATTTTGACTGTCTGACTGTATCGTCGGTATAGTAAACAGACTTATTAAAGTCCTCAGCCTGAGCATACTCCTTAAGAGTTACATATTTGCCGTCGGTAGTTTTATACATTATGCTTGCGTTTACCTTATCATAGAACTTTTCATCCCTGATGCAAGCATACTCAACAAAAGGTTTTACATCCTGCCAGAAGCCCTCAAGCTTTTCTCTTTCTGTATTAAACAAGGAATTTATCTTGTCGCTGACCTTTTTAACAATATGTGCACTGATTTTTGACACATATCCGTTTGACTGAAGATAGCTTCTTGAAACATTAAGAGGAAGTTCGGGACAGTCAAGCACGCCCTTGAGCAGAAACATGTATTCAGGAATTACTTCCTTAATGTTATCCGCCACAAACACCTGATTATAATACAGCTTAACCTGACCCTCATAATTACCGAACTCATTGTCAAGCTTTGGGAAATAAAGTATACCCTTGAAATTGAGAGGATAATCTGCACTGATATGAATCCAGAACAGCGGTTCTTTATAATCGTTGAATACCTTTCTGTAAAATTCCTTATATTCTTCCTCGGTACATTCTGACGGCTTTTTCAGCCAGAGAGGAGTTGTATCGTTAACAGGCTTTGGAGCTTGTTTTTCCTTAGCTTCTTCTCCGTCCTTGACTTCCTCTACCTTTTCCGGAAGCGTTGTATAATAAATCTCAACCGGCATAAAGGAGCAGAATTTATCGAGAATTTCACCTATTTTGCTCTCGGTAGCATAGTCCTTTTCGGTTTCATTTATATGAAGAACGATTTCCGTACCCACATCCTGCTTATCGCAGTTTTCCATTTCAAAGCTTCCGTCATCTGAGCCTGTCCAGTGAACAGCCTTCGCACCATCCTTATATGAACGAGAAAATATTTCAACCTTATCCGCAATCATAAATGCCGAATAAAAGCCAAGACCGAAGTGACCGATAATGCCGTTTCCCGCATCCTCAGACTTGCCCTCATACTTTTCGATAAAGTCAACAGCACCGGAGAGAGCAATCTGATTGATATACTTATCAATTTCATCCTCATCCATACCTATACCATTATCTTTAAAGGTAAGAGTATAAAGCTCGGTATCAAGAATGACGTCCACTCTGTAGCTTTCATCTCTTGACGAAGCCTCTCCCAGAGAAACCAACCTTTTGTGCTTTGTAACTGCATCACAGGCATTTGAAACAAGCTCTCTTACGAAGATGTCCTTATCCGAGTAAAGCCATTTTTTGATTACCGGAAAAATATTTTGTGTTTCGACGGAAATACCGCCTTTTTTAATGTTTTCGCTCATTTTATCACCTTAATTTCAAAATATCAACTAATTATATGCTTTTAATAAACGTGAGAGTGCATACAGCATAATGCAACATTTCAGCACGTCCATTATAACAAACTCTGCTTCAAAAGCACAGAATACCGACACTAAAAGATATGGTATAACAGCAATACAGGTAAGAACTACCACACAAAGTGCACTAATATAGTAATTTGAATAGTTTGTCGGTAAAACTGCATCCTTATTAACAAGGAAAGAGGATTCATACAAATAAAACATCATAATTGCACAAAGAACCAGCAGTTCAAGCGATCTTTGAGAAGTATTTATCTGGCTGTTAACATCCATAAACACTTCAATTACTCTTACTGCAAATAGTATAGGAACTGCCATTGCAAGTAAAGCCTGTCCCTTTGTCTTTTCTCTCTTTTCCTTAACGCACATCACAAGCTGATTAAACCCGCATGGAAGACAAAGAATTATTTGCAATTTAAGAAAAGTGCTCATAGGCATTTTCGCAAACATTATATTGTATATTCCATATATAAACACCGAAAAGAACATCAAAGCACACAATGCCGAGCCAAAAACCGTAAATGTGCTCACAGAATCGGGTTCCTTGGCACTTTCAAGCTTTTTAAAAAGCAGTTTGCCGCAAACTATCATTATCGCAAGCAGCACCGCAACACAAACGTCAAATGCTTGTCCCCACCGTGCTCCAACGATATACAAGCCCGTATCAGGCTCAACTATTTTTGTAAGCATTACTGTGCGAACAACCGCCACAATTAAAGCTACAACTAATGTAACAAGCGTATAAAGCTTTATTTTTTTGCTATTTTCACACACCATACGCAACTCTTTTCCGAAACGTTTTTACGTTTACCATTAATTTTATAATAATATTATATAGTATTACCGTATTTTGTCAACCACCGTCAAACTTAATTTACAGCATTTTAACTCCGTTGCAATTTTCAAATAACGGCTTTCACAATTTATCTTAATTTGATTAACAATGTTTTTGTTATTTTCAAAAATGGACAAAAAAGCACCGCAGCTTTTGCTGCGGTGCAATAAAAATCAATTACTTAACAAGCTCTATAATAGCCATTTCTGCACCATCGCCACGTCTGGGTCCGATTTTGAGGACTCTTGTGTAGCCGCCGTTTCTTTCGGCGTAGGAAGGAGCGATTTCGTTAAAGAGCTTAACAACAACTTCTTCCTTAGTGATGAAAGCAAGTGCCTGTCTTTTCGATGCAAGAGTGTTCTTCTTGCCGAGAGTAATCATTTTATCTGCAAGTGCACGGACTTCCTTTGCTCTGTAAACCGTTGTTTCAAGTCTGCCATTTTCAAGCAGATAAGTAACAAGGCCTCTGAGCATAGACATTCTTATGTCGGTTGTGCGTCCGAGTTTTCTTGTTCCGGGCATTATTCATTTCCTCCTTATTAGAGTGTGGTAAGGCATTTTAGCCTAAACTGATGTCAATTCTTATCAGTCTTCGTCCTTTTTAAGGGACAGACCGAGTGAATGAAGCTTCTGAATTACTTCTTCAAGAGACTTCTTACCGAGGTTTCTTACCTTAATCATATCATCCTCTGTCTTATTCACAAGGTCTTCGACCGTATCAATACCTGCACGCTTCAAGCAGTTGAAAGAACGTACAGACATGTCAAGCTCCTCAATAGTCATCTCCAACACTTTTTCCTTAATGGTTTCCTGACGGTCTACCATTATTTCCGCCTTCTTGGCGTCGTCCGACAAGTCTATAAACAGACTGAGGTGCTCATTG
>JAGBCG010000150.1 GCA_017938055.1 Clostridia bacterium | reverse complement strand
TTGTTTCAAAAACAAATTCAGGAAGATATCAGATAATAGCAGGGGAAAGAAGATGGAGAGCTTCAAAAATAGCAGGTCTTAAAACTATACCTGCTATTATTAAGGATTATGAAACAAAAGAAGCAGTCTGTTTATTCTAAAATCGCAGATGATTTATTAAGTAAAATTAAAAGTGACTTATACCCTATCGGAAGCAAGCTTCCGCCTGAGCGTGAGCTTATGGAAATTTACAAGGTTGAACGCACTACTGTCCGCAGAGGTCTTGAGCTATTAAGACAGGGCGGTTACATAAACAAAGCTGCAGGTCTTGGCTCTCTTGTAGTTTCTAAAGAAGCTATTGACATTGACAGCAATGTTCAAAAGCAGGGTGCTATTTCAGAAAAAGCAAATAATCACACCTTGTCATCTTTAAGTGACACTCATATTCTTGCTTTATTGCCAAGTTCCCGTCATCCCGATTCAGCTCTTGCTACAGCTCTTTTGGAAAATCTTTCTTGTGTTTGCAAAAAAGAAAATGTGCTTCTTACTACACTTTCTGACTATGATAAACAACAGGTTGAAAAGCTTTTGGAAAGCTCCTCTTTTAACGCCTGTGTAGTATTCTGTGGCACTACCGATGAAATTTTAGACCTACTCAACAATCACATCCTACGCATCTGCTTTGCTTTATGCAAAATTAACGGCTACAGGTGTATTCTTCCCGACATTTCCGGTGCCTGTGAAATGGCGGCAGAGTACTTAACAAACAATGGACACAAAAACATTGCTTTTATTGGCTCAGAGAAAGGCTCATCATTACAAGTGCAATACCGTGAAAGATTTATTCAAGAGGTTTTACGCCGCAATCCCGAATGTAACATAAATCAATATACAAACATTGGCGGTTGCGATGAAAAAAGCGGTTTTGACCGTTTATCCGAGCTTATACGTCGTGCAGGAGGCAACTTTTCAGCTGTTGCCACAATCAACAGCGATGTTGCTGCCGGTGCTATTAAAGCTGCGAAATACTACAGGCTGTCTGTGCCGGAGGAATTATCTGTAATTTCTCTTTCGGGCCATGACAAGATGTGTCAAGCAGACACCTTCAACACAAACCTCAATCAGCTTGCTTATGAAATTTTAAATTCATGTGCTTACAACTTTGATTCTTCTTACGGTACTGTTATTTGTTGCGGATTTGACTTTATTTCAGGAAAAACTACTACCGCTGCAAAGGCTGAAAAGGCTTCGGGAAGACGATTATCCGACTTTCTTCTTTAAAGCTTTTTACATTAACAGGCGGAAAGCTATTTTAGGCTTTCCGTCTTATTTTTTTATACATATGCAGTATTAAAAAACATACTGCAAACAAAAGAGCAAAAAGCAATGTAATATCCCCCACCAAAGTAAAGGGCGTTAACAAGGTCTGTCTGTAAACCTTTCCTACAAGAAACTCTGTTGTGTCAACATTGGAGCTTTGTATTACCTTTCCTGTTGGCTGTATCAGCATTGAAATACCTGTGTTTGCACTTCTTATGACGGGTCTATGATTCTCTATTGCACGCATAACAGAATGTGCTGCATGCTGATTCAGTGCCTTTGACTGTTTATACCACGAGTCATTGGTTGAGAGTGCAATTACTTCACCGCCGTTTTTTATCTGCTCTCTTGCTGCTTTTTCAAAAACCGAATCAAAGCAAACAAGTCCTGCCACTTTACTTTCTTTTACACTCATCGGCTCTGTAATCTGTCCCTGTGCCAAATCAGAGGAAAGCATATTTATATCCGACAAAAACGGGAGAAAAGTCGAAATGATTTTTCTGTACGGCACATACTCACCAAATGGCACAAGCTTTTGTTTATGGTACATTCCCATTACAAGTCCGTTTTCATCAAAACACACAAGGCTATTATATTCATTATCGTCCTCTTGAACGAAAACTCCCGATATTATTGGACAATTCATAGTTTTTGCAATCTCTCGGCTTACATAGCTCGCATTTCCATACTGAGTTATCTCTGTATCATTAACAATCAAAGCCGTGACCGGAAACGCTGTTTCGGGAATTACTGCAACATCGGGTACAATTTGCTTTTCTTTACAATAATCACTTGCTTGTTTTGCAAGAGAAAGGTATCTGTCATAGGATACCTGTACTGAGCTCCATTTTTCATACGAGCCGATATTTCCCTGCAACACAACCGCATTATACGCATCTTTATCATTATAAGAGTTTTCGGTAACTCTAATGGTTATACCTCCAAAAATAAAGTTTACCGTAAAAATCAGTGCTGCTGTCAGTGCATATCTCTTTATGTTTTTCCTTTTAGTAATCGCAAGTGCTATCATACAGTTTACAAATATTACGGCAACTGTAACAAAATACGACCCAAAAATTTTTGCACTCTGCAGATTCTCAAGTATTCCCACCTGTGACACGTACATTCTTGCCCAGGGAAAGCCCAAAGGACCAACTCCCTGTAAAAATTCCCCCAAAACATATCCAAAGCTTATGCCAAAGCTTTTTACAACATCCGATTTAATGCAAGAAGTCAGCTTGCATAGCAACCATATTGCAAAAGACATTTCAGCAGAATGAATTATCGGCACAAGTGTAAGCCCTGTCAGTATAACAAGTACACTTTGCACATTATCAAGCCCTGCAAAGTCAAGTGGATACAAGCTTACAAGCCAACTATAACAGCATACATAAAACCAAAAGAAAAAGCAAAAAAGAGAGCCAAAAACTCTCTTTGATGTTTTGTTTGAACTGAAAATATTTATCGCAAGCGGTACAAATGCAAGCCAACTGAAAATCCAGCAGCTTTCAAATATAAAACCAAGAGAAAACACAGCTCCACTTATTGCAAAAAACACGTAAGAAGCAAGCTTTCTCTTATTTTTATCACTCACGTCAACAGATATTTTCATATCTTTTACTTGATGGACTCAAGGTACTTTACAAAATCGCCAACCGTCACAATTTCTCTCATTTTATCTTCTTCAAGGTCAACGTCATATTTTTCTTCACAAAGAGAAACAAGGTCAGCAACCTCCAGAGAATTAAAGCCAAGGTCATTAATAAACTCCGCGTCCTCTCTGATTTCTGCCTCGTCAATAGCCATTTCTTCAACAAGTAAATTCTTAATTTCTTCAAACATTTCTAAATGCAC
>JAGBCG010000012.1 GCA_017938055.1 Clostridia bacterium | reverse complement strand
TTATATCTGATATTTCCGTAAGTCCTGTTACAACACCATTTCCGTCAAGGTCACGCAGTCCTCTGAAAACTTTATGTTCAACATACATTTCCGGTTTTATATTATTATTTTCACACGAAAGCTTTGAAAGCTTTTCGATATAAGGTGTCACTACAAGATTTAATTTTTCCATTATTATCCTCCTTTTTTAAATTTTATCACAACTTTATATACAAACCTTTTCCAAAGCATATAGCAGTTGAAAACATTTTTTGATAAAAAATGCTGTGACAATTCCTCATCACAGCAATTTATAACAACATCGTCTTAATTATCCCTGTATCACTTACAACAGCTCAACAGCAAAAAGCTGTGATTTATACGGTTTCCACCTTGATTACGTTTGTATTCCCACTTTTTCCGTTGATTTGACCACCCGTTAAAACCACGTTATCCCCTTTTTTTAAATCGAATATTTTTTTCGCCCTGTTAAATGCTGTATAGAACATTACCTCAGATGAATTATACTCTTCACAAAGAGCAGGCATAACACCCCAGCTCAGATTCAGTTTTCTCCATGCCTTAACGCTTGTAGTCGTTCCCAGAATATCAACTGGGCTTCTGAATCGGCTTACCATTCGTGCAGTTTTTCCGCTTATTGAATTTACAACTATACACTTCGCTTCAAGATCTATTGCCATTGAGCAGGTAGAATGTGACACTGCATCAAGATTGTTTTTTATTTTAAAGGCTGATGTCTTAAAGCGTTTACTGTAGTCAATATGCATTTCTGTATATGCAGCAATTTCTACCATATTCTTTACCGCCTCAACAGGATACTTACCCGATGCTGTTTCCCCTGAAAGCATCAATGCACTTGTTCCGTCATACACGGCATTTGCAACATCCGAAAGCTCGGCTCTTGTGGGCCTTGGATTATATATCATGCTTTCAAGCATTTCTGTTGCAGTTATTACTCTTATTCCCAAAAGTCTGCACTTATCTATTAGGTACTTTTGTACTGCAGGTACTTCGATAAATGGAATTTCAACCCCTAAATCACCTCTTGCAATCATTATACCATCTGCAACTGTACAAATTTCTTCTACGTTGTCCACTCCCGCACGGTTTTCAATTTTTGCAATGACATCCATATCCGTCCCGCCGTTGCAGTCAAGGAAGCTTCTTATATCAAGAACGTCCTGTTTTGATGAAACAAAGGATGCGGCAACAAAATCTATATCATTCTCTATGCCAAAAAGCAAGTCGCTTTTGTCCTGTTCGCTCAGAAACGCATGTCGCATCACCTTATTGGGAAAATTCATGCTCTTTCTGTCAGAAAGCTCACCACCCGTGACGACCTTACATTCTACATTACTGCCAGATATTTTTTCAACCCTCATTTCCACAAGGCCGTTATTTACCGTCACCTTATCTCCCACATTCAAGTCCTGTGTCAGATGTTCATAGTTTACTGAAACGATTTTTTCGTTTCCAACCACCTCATCTGTTGTAAAAGTGAAGGTATCACCGTCATGCAGTGTTATTTTTTTGTTTTCAAAAGTCTTAATTCTATATTCAGGTCCTTTTGTATCAAGCATTATTGCAATAGGAAGTCCAAGTTTTTCCCGCACGCTTTTTATCAGGTTTATATTCTTAAGCTGTTCCTCATGGGTACCATGGGAAAAGTTCAGCCTTGCTACATTCATGCCCGCTTTGCACATTTGTGTCAATGTTTCTTCATTACTACACGCAGGACCTATCGTGCATATAACTTTTGTTTTTCTCATCCGAGTTCTCCTTTATAAAAATTCATTCCAAGTTTATTATTCCTATTTTAAATAATTTTTTCATACAAAAACAAAAAAATATGAAAAAAGCTTCCCAAAAAAACGGAAAGCTTTCAATATTCGACTTTTCAGTTTTTAACCGTGTATTTAACATCCCTACAAACAGTCTTACCATCATACAAATTATACGTGCAAAGGTAATTATACTGTCCGTTTTCATCTATCATTTCCATTTTGAGTTTATATGTATGACGAATTTCCTGTCCGTTTTCATCAACATCATCAGAATAAATATCTATATTTTCAAAACACACACGAATATACTTATATCTTTCTTTCTGTGCCGTTTCATACCAATATTCATTATATTCATTTCCCATTTCATCAATCAGTACAAGCTTAAAGGGAATATCAATATATTCGCCATTTGTCAAATCCTCATTATACTTTATGGAAAACTGCATCTGTTGCAGCAGTGGTATATAATACAACTGATTAAACTCTATAAGTCTTCCCTCTCGAATTGATACCCATGGCGACTGCATACCATACTTCTCAACCTTAAGTTCTTCAGGATTTTCTTCATAAGCCTTATAAAAAGCTTCATTCATCAGCACCTTGTCAGTAATTGCATGATCCGCACTGCTGACACATCTGTAAAACAGAATTGCACATATGATAAGAATAATTGCCTCACAAATCCATTTTAATACTCTTATTACTATATTCTGTTTTTTCGGCTCATCTTCAAATATGTCTGCATTTTCATTTACAAATTCGCTCATCATATCGCCTCCTTTTTTATTATATCAGCAATTACTTCTTTTTTCAAGCACATTTATAAAATTAATATTTTACAGTTTACTTATTTTAAAAACTGTTGTATAATGTTCATGTATTATTTGAATTCTGCGAAAGGAGGAGCATATGCAAAGAAAATTTAAAATCAAGCACAACAATATAAAGGTTTCTGCCAGAAAAACAACTCACGAAGAAAGCAGCCGTAATATTTACCGTAAAACCTTTACCGACAGCATGAGAATCAACATTATCACAAGCAACATGGTTGACACATCTAACGCTTCAAGAGTGCTTTCTCCGATTCAGGCACAGCAGAAAAAACAGTTACTTTCAGGAGTTAGTCCAAAGCCTAAAAAGCGGCGTGCAGTCAGAAGTCTTACCCTTAAATCTGCTCCTCCCATCCCCACAGCTCCGAAAGACCCTATTGTACGACAAAAAATGTGGGTAGTATCAGGTATAAAATCCTTACTTGGCAGTATTGACATTTATTTTGCCCTTACAACACTTCTATTGGCATTACTCGGCATCATTGCCATAAACAGTGCTTGTTTAACATTTGGAAGCTCAAGGTTTGTAATAGTTCAGACAGGTGCCTGTATTATCGGTATATTTATTGCCCTTTTA
>JAGBCG010000011.1 GCA_017938055.1 Clostridia bacterium | reverse complement strand
TGGTGCACCTGAGCATTCTATAATCGAACCGTTTACCTCTTTTAGAGTGACGGTTTGGCAAACATTAATTTAAATCAAACGCAAATATATGTGCCTGTGCGCTTCCGTAAGTTGTCCAAAGACTTTCGGAAAAATAAGTTGTCTTAGGTATCAATCTTACGGCAGTAGTGTCTGCATCTATTATGCCTGTTATCATACGCTGATGGTTTTCATGTGTTTCATATAATGTTACCCATTCGTCATTTTCATTCAATATTTCTATTTTAAATGATTTTAACATACATTTCGGGAAACCAAATGAAGTATAATTATAATCAAGACGTTTAAATAATGTTGTAGAAATATTTAATGCATCGGGATTGCCCTCTGTGTATTCACGATCAAGGTCACTGTCGACTATTAGTCTGAATTCATCAATATGCGTCTTTTCTTTAAATGTATAAGTTACAGGACGGTTAACCATACCCCAATAACCGTTATCGTTACCCCAGATTTTTCTGTCTACACCATTAATAAGGTTTGATGCATCTCCCCAAACAGCCGATAAGGTTTCATTTGTGCAAAGAGGTGATATTTTACGCTTAAAATGAGGCAGGAAACAATCATCATCCATAAGAATATCCTGCAATTCCTCTATCCTTTGCTTTCCGAGTTCACGAGCTGTCAAGCCATATTTAACTGCAAGAGCTGCTGCTGTGCCTGCTGCCTGCCCCACAACTGCACAGGTTCCCATTACCCGAACAGTTGCAAAAGCAATATGAGATGCGCTTATGTTTCGTCCTGCAAACATAAGATTTTCTATGTTTTTAGAATAGAGAGTGCGAAGTGGAATTCCGTAAGGCTCAGTAAGCCTTTTCTTTTGTAAATGACCTTCACCTTTGCCATCCATCGCAAAGCCGCCGGGCAGGTGATTGTCTATCTGCCAACCGCCGTATGCAACCTCGTCGTAGAAGCTTGCGGCATTTTCAACATCGTTCTGTGTAAGAACATAGTCACCCACATATCTGCGACTTTCTCGTTTTCCCGGCAAGAATCCTATAAAATCAAGTTCCCAGTTATCAGCACCATGGTCACCCTGATTTTTCATATGATCCCACACACCAAAGGCAATTTTCAACAGCTCATCGCGTATTTCTTCTGTATCATGAATAGAGTCTGCCTCTCCGCCTAATTCAATCCAGTAAAAATTGGTGTTTATCTTGTTAAGACAATCATGAGGTTTAAATTTCATATCCTCGTCTGTCTTGAATTTGTACGCCCAGTCGGGTGCAATAAACTCGCAATGATGATCTGTTTCATGTGCCTGAATCATCAAACTCATACCCATAGTTTTTTTATCGGCTTTTTCCAAGCCGAATTCTTCATTAAATTCGTCCTTTGCTTCGCGTCCAACCATATATTCAGCATCACAAAGCTCGGCAAGAATACTGTCACCTGAGCAATCTATAAATATTTTTGAAGTTACTTTCTGCCATGTATACGTAGTAAGCTGAAATCCAACAATACTTTCAATTTTATTGTTATTACATACAGCGTCACAGCAGGCACAATTAAGTAATAACTCAATGTTTTCTTCCGCTTTTACTTTCTCGTAAAGTATGGAATCCCAAATCGAAAAATTTCTTGTTGGGTTACGATACATATTTTCCAGCAGAATTTCTTCCATGATTCCCGTTTCCTGCAAATTTCTTACACGACTACCTGCTCCTGATACCCACATTCTTATTTCACTTGATGCATTCCCCCCAAGCATTGGTCTGTCTTGCATTAAAACAACTCTTGCTCCCGTGCGTGCAGCAGAAATTGCAGCACAAATACCTGCAAGACCACCTCCGATTACACATACATCTGTATTTATGGTCTTTTTTAGCAGTTCTCCCATTGAAGTTACATCTCCTCTTGACAAATTTATTTTTTTATGTATACTCATATTATAGTATCACATTGTAAAAACATATATATTTTTTGTGACATAATATTTTTGATTTGTGATATATAAAGGAGACTCTATGACTTTATCAGAACAATATATCAAAACACACCAAACAAAAGGTTTATATCTAAATGAGTGCAGAAAACAGGGATACACTTCTTTTTACAACCGTTGTGATTGGACGGACTATATTATAGATAAAAACCTTATATATTCACACAGGGCAAATGAGTATACGAAGAAAACCTTTACTGAAGGTTTACACGTACATAATTATTATGAACTTATTATTTACATAGACGGAAACATAAATTATATAACAGATAATTATGTAGTAAAGCCTAAACCGTATTCTGTCATGTGGTTTCTTCCCGGTCAAATGCATACAGCAACTTTACTGTCCGAATCCAATTACGAAAGACATGTCTTTTATTTTTCAAAGGATTTATTTTCATTAAATAACACATTAATTCCCATGACAGATTTTATGAATTGCCAAGTTTCCAATGTATTTTATCCTGATATTTCATATAAAGAGGAAATAAAAGTTATTTTGAAAAAAATTGATACACATCTCAAATCAGATTACTTTTACAGCGGACTATTAGCAAAAGCTTTCGTTATTGAGCTGTTAGGCATTTTGAACAGTGCTGAAATCAGCGTTACCAAACCTATTAAGTCATTAGACTGTTGTATGGAAATAAAAAATTACATCGACACCGAGTACGCTTCTATTTCTACATCCAAAGAAATCGCAAAAAAATTTCACTACAGCAGAGAGCATATTTCCAGAAAATTTAAAGATACCTTTAACATATCTGTTTCGGACTACATAGCAAAACGCAGAGTTTTGGAAAGCTTGCCGTTGCTGAAGGAAATGTCAAGCTCAGGAGCAGCATACGAGGTTGGGTTCAAAAGTCAATCCGCTTATATTGATGCATTTAAAAAGAACATGGGCTGTCTGCCATCCGAATATAAAAAGCACAAATATGACAAATAGAAAGATATAAAAACGCTCACCTATATTAAATATAAGTGAGCATTCATCTTATTTAATTTTATCTGCTTCCGCTAACATATTCTCAATGAATATCCCATAACCTCTTGTTGGATCATTCACAAAAACATGAGTTACTGCACCAACTAATTTTCCATTCTGAACGATTGGACTACCCGACATTCCCTGCACTATGCCGCCCGTTTTTTCAAGAAGTCTTTCATCGGTTACGTGTATGACAAAGTTTTTATACTCATCCTCTGTATCTACAATTTTCTCAATCTCCACAGAATACTGCTTTACACCCTCCATATCAATCTGACTTAGTATTATTGCTTCCCCTTTTTTTACTTCATCCTTTAATGCCACGTCATAAAGCTGTTGATTTTCCATGCCTTGCACATCATCCATTACTCCATATATACCACAATCTGTGTTTTCTGTAAGGACACCCTGTTTTTTATTATCAAAGCTTCCTTTTATTTCTCCGGGTATTCCTTTTTTTCCTTTTATTACATCCGTTATTTCAACATCTACAACGCTTCCTCTTAAAAGCGGCATTAACATTCCTGTGTCAATATCACATATTCCATGACCAAGACCTGCAAAGCTTTTGCTTACAGGGTTGTAATACGTCACCGTTCCTATACCTGCCGTACTGTCACGCACCCACAAGCCTGTCTTATATTTTTTATCCGTAAGCGACAGAACCGGTGCAAGAACACATTTTTCCTCTTTTCCGTCACGCAAATAAATTATTTCAAGCTCTCTGCCATATGAACGTTCAACAATCTGTGACACTTCTTCAACTGTATTTACTTGCTTACCATCAATTTTTAGTATTACATCACTTACATTTAGTCCCGCTTGCTTTGATGGGTTTACACTTCCTTTTGAGGTTTCTATTTCCGTTTGTTTTATTATCATGACGCCCTTTGTAAAAAACTTCACTCCAAAGACATTTCCTCCCGCCGCAAGCTTTTTATCGTCAACTACCGTTACCTGTACTTCTTTTATGGGAAGCACTCCGAAAAGCTTTGCTTCAACAGTACAGCTATCCGTCACGCCCATTACATTCACGGACGCATTTTTTAAATCGTTTCTTCTTATTGTTATATTATCGGGTACGGTAAAATCACTTATGCCCACAATCAGTGCAAATACCACATATAGTACAGGCACCGATTTTATGCAAAGCACTGCCGCCCTTTTTAATTTACTCATTATCAACTGCAATTCTCCTTTTTATTTTACAACTTTTTTGAATTCTTTATTCATTATTTAATATTCCCTAACACAAAAGTACAATATGTATTGTAAAATAAAACTGTAAGTCAAAATTTTTTATATCAAGGAGTTTACAGTATGAAGTTAGCAATTATTGGTTCAAGACATGTTAAGCATCCAAAGGTTGTTCTTAAAAAGATAATGGAAGAGCTGCCATATGACTGTACAGAAATTGTCAGCTGTGGTGCTGAAGGTGTTGATATGCTCGCGCAACAATATGCAAAGGAACACGGCATTGTTTACAAGGAAATCAAGGCTTCAAATGCTCTTGAAAAAAGTCAGCTTTTGGCAGACTATGCCGACAGTCTTCTTGCTTTTTGGGATTGTACATCAAAGGGAACTGCGGTTATTATTTCCACGTTTACAAAGGTTTCCAAATATGTTAAAATTATCTGTATAAACAAATAATCATATATTTTTACATCAAGCCAAACAATACATAACAAGCCTTTTGCTTTTAAGGCTTGTTTTTATTTTTTATTATAAAGATTATTCTGTGCATATTTTGTCATTATATGCGATAAAACATTTTTTTAAAGAAATTTATATGAGAATTTTACTTGTCACTTTACACTCCGTGAGAAAATGCGGGATGGTTGGCAAGTGTTGTATTTGTTCCCATTGCGGCAGCAGGATATATCAGCTTCATTCCATATTTCAAGCGTATTTTATCTATCACAGCATCTATATCTTCACGTTTATTTCGAAACTCCTGTTTATCATCAAACAAGTCCAGCTGCACATGCTCTTTTGTATTTACAAGACAGGTACATCTTACACCCATTGAACGCACAGGTTTTGTTATGTCATAGCTTTGCTCGTAAAGCTTTATTGCTGCGTGTGCTATTTCTATACTGTTTGATGTACGCTTTACAGGACATTGCTTTTCTGTTGTCACAAGTGAGGTATCACGCACGCTTATACACACCGTTCTGCATGCAAATCCGTCATTTCGCAATCTCCAGGCAACCTTATCCGACAAAAGATGTATCATTCTTTTAACCTGGTCAATATTTTCAAGGTCCTTTGGCAGTGTTACTGAATTTCCCACTGATTTTGTTTCCGTTGCACGCTCACCTATGCGGCAGACCGGCGAAATATTCCCGCCACATGCATCATGGTATATTTTCATTCCATTTTTTCCCATTATGGATTTCATGAAAATCTCATTTGTCAGGGAAATATCACCTATGGTATTAAGTCCAAACAGATGAAGCTTACTTCTGGCACTCCTTCCAACAAACAGCATTTCACCTATATCTATTTTCGACACTATGCTTTCGTAGTTGAACGGTCCAAAAACCGTAACCGCATCAGGCTTTTTATAGTCGGAAGCAAGCTTTGAGAACACTTTATTGTCACTTACGCCAATAGAAACCGTAAGTCCTGTTTCTTCTTTTATCCTGTTTCTTATCTTATGTGCTACCTTTTCTCCATCTGACAGTGTATTTATTCTTATGTCCCCTGTCAGTTCTATCCACGCTTCATCCATTCCAAAGCTTTCTACTCTGTCGCTATAACACGAATATATATTCTTTACTATTGCAGAATACCTGACATATTCATCATAATCCGGTGGCACAATCACAAGATGAGGACATTTTTTCTTTGCCTGCCATATTGCTTCCGCTGTTTTTACTCCCGCTTTTTTTGCCTTTTCATTTTTTGCAAGAACTATTCCGTGTCTGTCCTCTCGTCTTCCACATACCGCTACAGGAAAATCCTGCAGTTCAGGACGCTTTTTACATTCTACGCTTGCAAAAAAATTATTCAAATCTGAATGCAGTACAATCCTTCCTCTGTTCACCCCTTTACCCGACACGTATTCTCTGGCAGCTCTTTCCATGTTATATTCCTCCCTACCAAGCACCAACCAGAACTTAAGTTTGAAACTTACGTTCCGAACATATGTACTAATATTAACACGGAACATTTGTTTTGTCAAGAGGAAAAATATGTTTTTAGGGCAAAAAAACGCACTCATAGCGTCCTTTCGGTGCTGAGTGCGAAAAAAATTATGAATTTGAGCCGGGGATTATCAAATCCCCTCCCACAATCCGTGAGAGAATATAGTTTGAAACATACATTCCCTGCAAAGAGAATGCGTATCCTGTTTTTGTCTTTACAATATGTCCCGAATTTATATACGGGTTCATCTTCTGATAATAAAGCTGTTCAAAGCTTCTTCCAAAGCGTTTGGAGAATTTTGCAAGATTCACTCCCTCAACAAGTCTAAATCTAAGCATAACATACTCGGCAATTCTCGCCTGAGGCGGAATATCCACATACTCATCAAGCAGTGTTTCTGAAGTCTTTACATTTTCGTCAAAGGAGTCCATATACAGCTTCAAATCACGCTTAAAGGAAAAGCGTTTGCCGCCAAAGTACGAGTGTGCCGCAGGTCCAAAGCCCAGATATTCGTCGCAGTTCCAATATCTCAGGTTATGCTTACAGGCCTTATGACGCTTTGCAAAATTCGATATTTCATACTGTCTGAAGCCTGCGTGTCTTAGCTTTTCAACAGCTTCAAAGTACATTTCCCTTTCCTCATCTTCATCGGGAAGTACAAGCTTATGTCTATCATACCAGAACGGTGTGCCATCCTCAATTTTAAGTCCGTAAAGAGATATATGGTCAACATTTAAGTTAAATGCATTCTCAAGGTTTTCAAAAAGGCTTTCCTTAGTCTGATTTGGAAGACCATATATCAAATCAAGGCTTATATTATCAAATTTAGCCTTTCTCGCCTGTGTCACACAGTCATATATTTCCTTTGGTGTATGGATTCTTCCGCAAGTATTTAGTTCATTTTCATCAAAGCTTTGTGCACCTATACTCAGTCTGTTTATACCAAGCTTTTTTATTGCTTTAAGCTTTTCTTCATCCACAGTTCCCGGATTTACTTCCATGGAAATCTCACATCTTTGCGACACATGAAAATTTTTCCTTACGGCTTTCACTATAGTCTTAAGCTGTTTTTCCGTAAGCAATGACGGTGTTCCGCCACCGAAATACACTGATGTCACAACATGATTTTTTGCCTGCAGCTTATAGTCACACATATGCTTGCACAAAGCTTCTACATATCTTTCTCTACAAGTCTGATCAACTCCGGCCAAGGAATAAAAATCACAGTATTTACATTTACTTACGCAAAAAGGGATGTGTATATAAAGTCCTAAACCTTTCATTTTCAACCCTCTTATGATTCATCATCGAATTTAAGCACTGCCATGAACGCTTCCTGCGGTACCTCTACGCTACCAAAGGAACGCATTCTCTTTTTACCCTCTTTCTGCTTTTCAAGCAGCTTTTTCTTACGGGTTATATCTCCACCATAACACTTTGCAAGCACGTCCTTACGAAGTGCTCTTACCGTTTCTCTTGCAATTACTTTACCGCCGATTGCTGCCTGAATCGGTATTTCAAAGAGCTGTCTTGGTATATTATCCTTAAGCTTCTCGGCAATTCTCCTTGCTCTTGAGTATGCTTTATCAGTATGAACAATAAAGGAAAGTGCGTCCACAAGCTCGCCGTTGAGAAGAATATCCAGTTTTACAAGCTTACTTGGTGCATATCCTGCAAGCTCATAGTCAAGAGATGCGTATCCTCTTGTTTTAGACTTAAGTGCATCAAAGAAATCGTACACAATCTCATTAAGCGGAAGTGTATAGTGAAGCTCTGCTCGGTTTGTATCAATATATGTCATATCCTTATACGTACCACGTCTATCCTGACAAAGCTCCATAATTGAGCCAACATATTCTGTTGGGCATATAATACTTGCATTTACTATAGGCTCGCTCACACACTCTATCTCATCACCCGTAGGAAAGTTTGAGGGATTATCAATATAATATTCCTCAGCTCCTCTGGGCTTTATCTTATATATAACGCTTGGTGCTGTTGTAATCAGGTCAAGGTTAAATTCACGTTCAAGGCGTTCTTCAAGTATTTCCATATGCAAAAGTCCCAAAAAGCCGCAGCGGAAGCCAAAACCAAGTGCCTGAGAAGTTTCCGGTTCATAGGTCAGTGCCGCATCGTTAAGGGCAAGCTTTTCAAGTGCTTCACGCAAATCCGTGTACTTTGCACCGTCTGCAGGATATATACCGCTGAAAACAACAGGCAACGCCTTTTTAAATCCGGCAAGAGATTCCTTTGCAGGATTATCAGCAAGTGTTATAGTATCTCCAACTCGTGTATCGCCAACCGTCTTTATTGCTGCCGTGATATAGCCAACTTCACCAGCATGAAGCTCATCACTTTTTGCAAAACCGAAAGCATCAAGGAAGCCAACCTCTGTTACGTCATATGTCACTCCCGTTGACATCATTTTGATTTTATCCCCAACTTTTACTCTGCCGTCATACACACGTATATAAACAACAACGCCTCTATAGGAGTCATAGTAAGAATCAAATATAAGTGCTTTAAAGGGCTCATTAATATCACCCTTTGGCTCAGGTATATTCTTTACAACCTGTTTTAGCACTTCATCAATATTAAGTCCCGCCTTTGCAGAAACCGCAGGTGCTTCATCTGCTGGAATTCCGATAATATCCTCTATTTCCTTACGTGTCCCCTCAATATTTGCACTTGGCAAATCTATTTTATTGATAACGGGAATTATTTCCAAATTATTATCCACAGCAAGATATGCGTTTGCAAGAGTTTGTGCTTCAATACCCTGTGTTGCATCTACAACAAGCAATGCTCCCTCACATGCAGACAAAGAACGTGACACTTCATAGTTAAAGTCAACATGACCTGGCGTGTCAATGAGGTTGAGTATATATTCTTCTCCCTCATAGGTATACTGAATTTTTACAGCTCTTGCCTTTATTGTAATTCCTCTTTCACGTTCAAGGTCCATATTATCAAGAACCTGTTCTTCCATCTCACGCTTTTGTACCGTTTCCGTAAGCTCCAGGAGTCTATCCGCAAGGGTACTTTTTCCGTGGTCAATATGGGCAATTATGCAAAAATTTCTTATATGCTTTAAATCTCTGTTATTTTTTGAGGTTGCCATGGTTGCCTCCAATTACAATATTTATACTGAATAAGTATACAACATTTCTCATTATTTTGCAATAGATTTTTTATGTTCTTTCAAAATTATTTAACCAATTCAAATTTCTGATTTAAAAATCCAATATGAATTTATGAATTTTTTGTCAGTTTTTAATGTAAAAAAATCAAAAAATTGCTAAAACCTCTTGAAAATCCGTCAAAAAAATGTATACTGTACGTGAACAAACATACACAAAAGGAGTGATTGTATGTTGCCTCTTGACAAGCTTTCCAAATCGGCTGAAAAAGTGCTTTATGACAATGGTTATACGAGTGAAGATATATATGTTTGTCTTTGTCTTGACATGTCCTCTTACGGAGATTTTTCAAACGATTATCTTTGCATAACAAGCGACAAATCAAAGCTTTTATATATTAATGAAAAAAACAACTCTGTTGATACACGTCTTATTTCAAACATAGCCGAGCTTTACATTGACAACTACACCACTACAAACCGTCTTTTATGTATATACGGCAAGAGTGATGCTCCAAGAAAAAAACAATGTGAAAACGAGCACAGAAACTTCAAAGAGGAATATGCAAGCTTTATTAAAGAATGTCAAACCCACACCATCGCTCAGTGTACCAACGCAAAAAAGAGAAAGCTTCTTGCTTTTTGCAGCATCTTTGACAAAATAACACGTGGTGACGATGTAAAGGAAGACGACGGCATTTTTGAACAGTTTAATGCCAAGTGTCCCAAATGCGGCATGGTTTACGAGGATCAGCAAAGAAGAATCTGCAAGAACTGCACAAACAAAAAGGGAACTTTTATGCGGCTTATGAGCTATTATCTTTCTTACAAGTGGTCCTTTGCAATCTCTATAATTTCTCTTTTTGCAATTTCCCTTCTCCAGCTTATGATTCCCTTCATCAACGGCAGAATTCTTTTCGACCAGGTTATTTCAAAGCCTGGCGTTAATGCAGAGGGAACTGTTTTAGGAAGGCTTCATGAGGTAAAATATGTATTTATTGTTGTAGCAATTATTATTTTTATTGAAATTCTGATACAGTTATGCACTATAATTTTTGACAGAACCATTGACACTCTCGGTGCAAATGTCACCAAAAAGATGAAAAACGAAGTGTTCAGGTCTATGTGCAATCAGT
>JAGBCG010000149.1 GCA_017938055.1 Clostridia bacterium | reverse complement strand
TTATTTTTACATATCGTACAACGCAGAATATCCGCATTTGGTACAAATATATCTGGTTTGCTTTTTTCCAAGAGCACCACCAACAACACCGGCTGGTCCAACCAACATAACACCTATCGCAGCTTTTCCCACACTAAAACCAGCGTTTTCCGTGCCAACGTTTTTAAAACCCATCGCGTTACATACAGGACAAAACATCGGAGCAATTTTTTTTGCCATTTCCTTCACCCCCCATTTTCATTTGATTTCTGCATCATAATTTTCAAATATTCTTGTAACACCTTTGTTGCAGTTAACTTTTGTATCATACCATCTAAAATGACTATATATTTTGTTGTTTTCCTTATCTTCAAAAGCAAATGTATATCGGTTGTCTTTTTGCGTTATGTTTACTACACTCATATTATTTATGTTTTTTTCAACAAAACACTTAAACAGTTTTAAAGCCTCAACAACCTCTTCTTTTGTATTATATTCTTCTGAAACAATCATATATTGTCTATTACTATTATTAGGGTATAGCCCAAACATAAAACCATTTTTGTTTTTAGTAATAAGATACTTATATTTACAGTTCCCCAATTAGATCCTCCTCTGATGTATAAGTTGCTGTTGGCAAGTGCTTTAAAATTGTTAAATGCTTCTTTAATATATCCCAATTTATATGTTCACTTAAAGGGTTCATAAATGCCTTGTTAAATTCCTCATATATTTCCTTTGATTCCACTCGCTCTATTTCCAAATCTGCAACCTGTTTTTCCATCTCTTCAAGAATTTGTGCTTTTTCTTTCTCCAAATCAGCTATTTTTTCTACGATTTCTTGCTTTTCTTTAGATTTAAAAATCATTAGAATGGAATTACTCTTTTTTGTTAATGTATTGATTTCATTTTGATATTTTTGTGTTACTTCTTGAGTTTCTTCTTCAAATGCTTTTATTTTCTTCGAAACTGAATTATAAATATCAAACTTTATTTGCCGTTGCGTTTTTATCTCATCGGAAAGCAACGAATTAATTCTTTTGAATTCAAACGACATACCGGACTTATCTATCCTACTTTTCCCACAACGCAACTTAAAAGTAAGCGTATCGTCTTGTCCAGCATAAATACCATTCATCAATCTGTCCATCGAATGCTCTGCTTCATAGTTTGACATTGTATTTTCTAATAAGTGCTCTATCAAATTTGCTAAAACATAAAACTTCTTAAATATCAACTCATAGTTTTTTAGTGAACCATATAATAATGCTTCTTCCTCCCCAGTTTTACTCATAAAATACCTTCTTGTATCAAAAACTCTTATAAATGCATCAATTTCATCTGCACTTTGAAAAAACAAGTAATTATTTTCATCAAACAAATCTCGAACAAAAGAATATTTGGGATTATTTACTCTTATCATCAGCAACGAAACACTCTCTTTAAAAAAAGTGTTTACAATTGTGTTTACGAGCTCATTCCATTTGATAAGCTTAAAAGCTCCACCGTTTTTGTTTGCAAGCTTCTCCAACTCTTGCATTCTTTTTAAACGTTTATTTGATTTTTTAAAACTCCACCAATACCAGTTGTACTCAGCACTTAAAAGTGCATTATAAATTGAAGATTTTACAATAAACGTTTCAAGATTTACGTAAATCTCGGATATTTCATCGCACAAATCTTGCATTTCATCTTCGTTAGCCTCTTTCAATGCTTTTTCCCAACAAACAATAGGTTCAAAAGCCTCATCATTAAAACCGTTCAAATCATTTCCTAGCCACGCATTTATACCTTCCATCAATAAATTTGCCATCGGCTCGGTAAAACTTCTTTTTATAGATATTTCATTCATACATTTTCTCCCCTCTTTTATCTAATGTCTACATTATATAACGCACGCGTCTATTTGTCAAGTAATTTTTCAATTAATATTAATGTATGGATATCATATGCACACACTAGATTATGAAGGAGGACAAATATGAAACTAAGAATTCTTGACATATTAAAAGAAAAAGGAAAAACAAAGTATTGGCTTTACATTCAACTTGGACTTAGTTATCAAAATTTCAATAAACTAGTTAATAATCAAACAAGCTCCATTAAATTTGACAATTTACAAGCTATTTGCGAAATACTAAACTGCACCCCAAATGAATTGTTCGAAGAATATTACAAGCAATAATCCTATTTATTATTGCATTTTCTTATGCTATATTATATATAACACACTTATTGTGACCGCTTGACCTTATTGCGGTCACAATGACTCCCCGTCCGAGCATCCACCAAACTATTTTAATCAAAAAAAGAGCGAGTTAATCTCCTACGTCAAGCGTGTCGAGAACGAGGACGAGGCAAAGAATATTACAGTGTTTCCATTGCTCTTGGTGCTACCATTAATATGGATGGTGCTGCAATCACTATTGCTGTTATGTCTCTTGCTGCAACCTTGGCATGGTAGAAATTTAGAAGGACTTCTCCAGAGATACTTCGGCTAATTTGATTCGACAGTGTTTTGTAAGGCTAAAACCCTTAATAAACAATAGAAAAATCACGTTACAAGTAGTTTTTTAACTGAATAACAAAAACACAAAACGGGTTTTGTGCCGTAACTATGGCACAGCCCGTTTTTTACATACTTATTGTGTTTTTTAGCGTGATTTCAATTTGTTTGAACTTATAAAAACATTGACAAGTGGGACAAATTTTGATTAACCCCTTTTTTTCCGGCTTCAGCAATGAGGCTGTTAAAAAACAAATTCAAAAGACAGACAACCAACATTTCTCTTTAACAGACAAATTGACATTTGCCTTACATTGTTTTTATACGCCATGATTTGTGTTGACAAAAAAAGAATATTATGGTAAAATGTTGTTTAAAAGAAAAGACGTAGGTCATAGATAGAAGGAAGGATTAATTTATGTTAAAAGCTACATCTAACAGATTTATCGAAGAGAACTATAAAATCGAAGAAGAATCATTAAATGCTTCTTTGTTTACAACAGGAAACGGCTATATCGGTGTAAGGGGAAGCTATGAAGAATATGGCTCAATACGTATTCAAGGTGCATATATTCGAGGTGTTATTGACGAAATAATCGAGGTTATGGAACCATTTGCCGATAACGAATATATGAAGAAATACTATATTGATGAAGATAAACTTAAAAATTTTGAATATCAGGACAGTGTAGTTAATAATGCAGATTTTCTCCTTATGAGAATATCTATAGACGGCGAAACATTCTACCCTTGGGAAGGTAAAATACACTCCTGGCAACGCTATATCGATATGACAAACGCATGTCTTGTCAGGAAAGTACGCTGGGAAAATAGTAAAGGCGATATTACAGATATATGCTTTGAAAGATTTTCTTCCTTCGACAATGACCATGTTTATTGCATAAAGGCTGATGTGACTCCTGTTAACCATTCAAAGAAAATCACGGTAATGTCCGGTACTGATAAGAGAGTTAAAACAGGCGGTCAGAAAATTACATCTGTTATAGGCGAAAAAGCTTGGGATAACAGCACTTTTGTACATATGCTTATGGGCAAAAAGTACGGCTTTGAAACCTCTGTTACTACAACAACCCAAATATATCCTGCAAAGCCTCAATGGACTTGCGAAAATGAGGGCGGACTTATTTATAACGTAGCAGAATACACTTCAAAACAAGGCGAAACACAGAGCATTGAAAAGAACGTTTATATTACCTCCAGCCGTGAGGAAAACGTAACTGATACTCATGTGCTTAGCGAAAGATACGCAACTTTATATGACGCACACTTTAAAGCATATAGAGAAGTTTTTGATATGATAGACGTTGTAATTGACGGAGACGAAAAAGCTGACGCAGGTGTTAGATTTGCAAACTATCATTCAGCAATATCCGTTGCAAGAAATGACAGTGTACACAGCCTTTCCGCAAAAGGCCTTACAGGTGAAAAGTATAACAACTTTGTGTGGTGGGATTGCGAAGTATATCAACTGCCAATATTCATATACTCTTGTCCGGATGCTGCAAGGAAAGTACTTATGTATAGATATAATATGCTGCAAAAGGCAAAGGAAAATGCAAAGGAAGCAGGATTAAAGGGTGCAAAATATGCATTCTGTTCCTCGGTCAATGGCGATGAACGTGTTTGGGAATACGCAAGACATCCTTTCATGCAGATACATATAAATGCTGATATCGCATGGGGTATAATTCACTACTATACAGTAACAGGCGATGAAGCGTTCTTGAAAGACTACGGTATGACAATTCTCACAGAGTTGTGCGAATACTGGAGCAGTCGTGTTGAACTGTGTGGCGACAGATACGAAATTAAGCGTGTTACAGGTACAGACGAACATCATCCTTATGTAAATAATGATGCATATACAAACTACCTTGTAAAATTTGTCCTTGAAAAAACAACCGAGTATTGCAAAAAGTTTGGAATTGATAAGGACTATACTCATATCGCACAGAATCTGTTTCTTCCCCTTGAAAAAGGCGGCTTGATACCTCAGTTTGACGGATATTTCAACCTTAGCCGTACACTTGAGGAAGCAGGCGGAAACGATGCCAAGAAGTTCCAGATGAAATCCTCCGGTCTTTATCATAAGAGCCAGGTTATAAAACAGCCTGATGTAATGCTTATCTATAGTTATCTCAATATGTACCCTGAAAATTCAAATTATGCTGCAAACTGGGACTACTATGAAAAGATGTGCGAATCATCCTCTTCCCTCTCCTTTGCTCCCCACTCCATATGTGCTGCAGACAACGGCAGAATGCTCTCGGCGTACAATTATCTTATCGAAACTTCTTACATAGACGTTTATGATATACACAAGTGCGGTTGGCAAGGCGTTCACTCAGGTTGCCTTGTAGGTTCTTGGTATGCAATGTTTAGAGGTATTGCAGGCATTGTTTGTCGTGAAGATTGCATTGAAATCAATCCTCATATGATGCCCTGGTGGAATGGTGTTAAACTTAACTTTATGTACCACGGTAACAAGTTTACAGTTGAAATGGACAATGAAAAATACATTCTTAAAACCGACAGTAAGACACCTGTGAATGTTGTATTCAGAGGCGAGAGTGTGATGGTTGACAACAATGCAGAAATGTGCAAAGAAATGTGAGGTAATATAGATGAATATTAAGGCGGTTATATTTGATCTTGATGGTGTAATAGTATCAACAGATGAATGTCACTATCTTGCATGGAAAAAAATTGCAGATGAAGAGGGCATTTACTTTGACAGAGAAATCAACAACAGACTTCGCGGCGTCAGTCGTATGGAAAGCCTTGAGATTGTTCTTGAAAGAGCAAACAAAGAGTATTCACAGGAAGAAAAGTTGGCTCTTGCAGAGCAAAAGAATAATTGCTATAGAGAATATATAAAGAGCATGACACCAGATGATATTCTTCCGGGCGTTATGGCAACTCTTGAAAAACTCAAATCCTCGGGAATTAAAATTGCAATAGGCTCATCAAGTAAAAATACTCCTGTAATTTTAAAGCAGATAGGTCTTGAAAACTATTTTGATGCCGTTTCTGATGGTAATAATATAAAAAATTCAAAGCCTGATCCGGAAGTTTTCGTAAAGGCAGCGGATATGCTTGGAATAGCATACAACGAATGTATGGTCGTTGAGGATGCTGATGCAGGAATACAGGCAGGCAAGAGTGGCGGAATGTTAACATTGGCAGTAAATGGTGCAAACGGTGGAGATTTAAGTTTGGAAAATCTTGCTTGTGGTGACCTTGTGGAAATAATACAAGCATAACCGGTATAATAAAACTCGGTCGCAGATTGGAAGGACTCATTAAGAAATATTTTAATAAGAAACAACCTTAAATCAAAAGCGATTGTAGCCAAACCACAAATTGCACAAAAATCGGGCCGATGTGAGCATCGTACCCTACAAAGAATTGTGAATTTTATATATATTTTAAGGCTGTAGCAAAACATTTGCTACAGCCCATTTTAATGACATTTTCGTCT
>JAGBCG010000148.1 GCA_017938055.1 Clostridia bacterium | reverse complement strand
TATCTGCTTATCATCAGGCATGGGCTGGTTATACCTTTCATTCTTTGGAAGCACATACTCATAGTCCTTACCGCTTCTGTAATCACGGTTAATCTGCTCTGCCGCACGTCTTCCGAAAACAAGGCACTCAAGTGTTGAGTTACTTGCAAGTCTGTTTGCTCCCTGAACTCCTGTACACGCAACCTCTCCACAAGCATACAGGCCCGAAACTCCCGTTCTTCCATTAACGTCGGTTTTTACTCCGCCCATATGGTAGTGTTGCGTTGGCCTTACAGGGATTTTTTCATACGGTACATTTATTCCAAGTGATTTACATTTTTTAAATATTGTAGGAAAACGCTTACTGAAAAATTCTTCGCTCATACACGAAACGTCAAGATACGCCATCTCAGTACCCGTTCTGTCAAGCTCTTTTAAAATCTCACGTGTAACTATATCACGAGGTGCAAGGTCTCGCAGCGAATGTTTATTATACATAAAAGGCTCGTCCTTATTATTTTTAAGAATACCGCCCTCTCCTCTTACAGCCTCGGATATAAGAAACATTTTTCCGTTTTCTTCCCCTATTGCAAGTGCTGTAGGGTGAAACTGAACAAATTCCATATCCTTTGTTATAGAGCCTGCTCTGACGCATGCCGCAATGCCGTCTCCTGTTGAATACATGGGATTTGTGGTATATCTGTAAAGCTGACCTATTGCTCCTGTTGACACAACTACATTTCTGCACAGCATAACACTATGCTCTTTGCCTGTATTTACTACAACGCCCATGACTCCACTTTTATCTGTAAGTACATCAACAAGGTATGTATCAAAAAGAACATCAATATTTTTCTTATTCATTACTACTTCGCCAAGACGCTTTGTTAAAAGCATTCCCGTAGCATCCCCGCCGCAATGAAGTATTCTTGAGCAGTTGTGTCCGCCCTCTCTTGTTACTATTATATTTCCGTCATCATCTCTGTCAAAAGGGACCCCAAGACGTATCATTTCCATAATATCATCCGGACCTTCTTTTACCATTATTTCAACAGCTTTTTCATCGCAATGACCGGCTCCCGCAACAAGTGTGTCTTTAATATGTGCTTCAAAGGAATCGTTTTGTTGTGTTACTGCTGATATTCCTCCCTGTGCAAGCCAGGATGAGCCAACATCGAGTCCTCCCTTTGTTACTAGAGCTACAGAAAGCTTGTCTGACAGCTTTAATGCACAGTATAGCCCTGCCATACCTGCACCAACAACAATAACATCATATTTTTCTGTACGCTTAAGCTTTGCAAAATCACAGAACAAATATCTTCTCATTGCCATACCTGCTTTCCTCTAAAATTTAACCCAAAATAATGCTGCTAAAATCCATAGACTTATTTCATTATATCACAAGATTTTCCATATTACAAGAGTTTTTTCACTTTTTTTATCACTCTGTGAAAAACATATTTTTATGTCATATTTTCATATGATTTTTTTAAAACCATTGACATTTTCGTCAATATTTGGTAAAATATAAATATAAAATTTTGGAAAGGAATTTTAATATGCAAAGAGAAAAATTTTCTTCACGTCTTGGCTTTATTCTCATATCTGCAGGATGTGCAATAGGTCTTGGCAATGTTTGGCGTTTTCCTTACATTGTAGGTCAGTACGGCGGTGCGGCATTTGTACTTATTTACCTTGTATTCCTCGCAATTTTCGGTCTTCCCATTATGACAATGGAATTTGCTGTTGGCCGTGCAAGCCAGAAGGGACCCGTTTCAAACTTTAAGGTTCTTGAACCCAAGGGCACTAAGTGGCATGTTGCCTCTCCTTTCATGGTTGCAGGTAACTATCTTCTTATGATGTTCTACACTGTAATCACTGGCTGGATGCTCAACTACGTTGTAAAATTTGCAACAGGTCAGTTTACAGATAAAACCCCTGCTGAAGTAGGCGGAATATTTGAAGGTATGCTCGGTTCCTGGACAGAACTTGGCTTCTGGATGATTATTTCTGTTCTTATAGGCTTTGGCGTATGTAATCTCGGTCTTAAAAACGGTGTTGAAAAAATCACCAAGGTAATGATGGTTGCTCTGCTTGGCATTATGCTTGTGCTTGCGGTAAGAAGCCTTACTCTCGGGGGAAAAGCTATTGAAGGTCTTAAATTCTACCTTGTACCCGACTTTGGTAAAATTAAGGAAGCTGGCATCGGACAGGTGCTTTACGCTGCTCTCGGTCAGTCCTTCTTTACCCTTAGCATTGGTATCGGCTCAATGGCTATTTTCGGCAGCTATATTTCAAAGGAAAGACGTCTTTTCGGTGAAAGCCTTAATATCTGTCTGCTTGACACATTCGTAGCTTTCACGGCAGGTCTTATCATATTTCCCGCTTGTTTTGCTTACAATGTTGACCCCGGTGAAGGTGCAGGGCTTGCGTTTGTTACACTTCCCAACATCTTCATCCAGTTGAAGGGCGGACAGATTATCGGTACACTCTTCTTCCTCTTTTTAGCTTTTGCCGCACTTTCTACTCTCATTGCTGTATTTGAGAACATCATCAGCTTTGCAATGGACGGTCTTGGATGGTCAAGAACAAAGGCAGTTACAGTCAACATGTATGCCATGATTCTTCTCTCAATGCCTGCGGTACTCGGCATGAACGTACTTGCTGACGTTGTAAACATTCCCTTTATTGGTTCAATCGATTCACTTGAGGACTTCATCGTTTCTCAGAATCTTCTTCCTCTTGGAAGTCTTGTATATCTGCTTTTCTGCGTTACAAAGAAAGGATGGGGCTGGGACAACTTTATTGCGGAAGCTGACGAAGGTAAGGGTCTTAAATTCCCCAAGTTTGCAAAGGTTTACTTAAAGTACATTCTCCCTGTTCTCATTATCGCTGTATTCGTTATAGGATACCTTGACAAGTTTGGTGTGATTTAATCACATAAGTACAAAAAATATGTCCTCCTTTCTTTCGATTGGAGGACATTTTATTATGCTGTTATTTTAGAATTATACGTTATAGTCAAGCTTAAATTTTTCTCCACAGCCATAGTTTTCATAAACGTAGTCGATATCCTTATCTCCTCTTCCTGAAAGACAAGCAAGGATTGAGCCTGATTTATGTTCCTTTGCATACTTTATAGCATATGCAACGGCATGTGCACTTTCGATTGCAGGAATAATACCCTCATATCTTGAAAGCAGGAAAAATGCTTCCATTGCTTCTTCATCGCTGATTGCTTCGTAATGAATACGTCCTGCATCTCTAAGATAAGCATGCTCAGGACCAACACCCGGATAGTCAAGACCGCTTGCAACAGAATAAACCGGAAGTGGCTCACCATTTTCATCCTGAAGCACATATGTATCAAAGCCGTGTATTCTTCCTTTTGTTCCAAACATCATTGTTGCAGCATGGTCACCCACATTACTTCCTCTTCCAAGAGGCTCAATTCCGTAAATTTCAACAGGGTCTGCAAGGAATGGTGTAAACATACCAAGTGAGTTAGAGCCGCCGCCTACACAAGCTGTTACCGCATCAGGCATAATGCCTGTCATTTCAAGAAACTGTTCTCTTGCTTCTATACCTATAATTGCCTGAAAATCTCTTACCATCTTTGGAAACGGATGAGGGCCGAGAGCCGAGCCGATACAGTAAATAGCAGTATCAAATTCATTAAGATATGCTTCAAATGCTGCATCACATGCTTCCTTGAGTGTTTTTAGTCCTTTTGTTACAGGAATTACATTAGCACCGAGCATTTTCATTCTTATTACATTTGGATGCTGCTTTGCAATGTCAACCTCGCCCATGTAAACGTCACATTCCATACCGAAGTATGCTGCCGCCGTTGCAATAGCAACTCCATGCTGACCTGCACCTGTTTCTGCAATAATCTTCTTTTTACCCATGTACTTTGCAAGCAATCCCTCACCCATACAGTGATTGAGCTTATGTGCACCAGTATGGTTAAGGTCTTCACGTTTGAGATAAATCTGGCAATTACCAAAAATCTTACTGAGTCTTTCGCAGTGGTATACGGGGGTAGGTCTTCCCTGAAATTCCTTTCTGATTCTTCTCAGTTCATTAATAAACTGTGCTGAATGGCAGATTGCTTCATATGCTTCATCGGCTTTCTGAAAAGCTTCATTAAGCTCTTTTGAAAGATATGCTCCGCCATAGGGACCAAAATATCCATCTTTTGTAGGAAATTCCTTTAAATAATTATCAAAATCTCTGTACTTATTCATTTTATTTCTCCTCAATACATATACATTATTATAAAACTGTTTTAATTGTCGGCATTACTATAACAGTCGCCATCGTTTTGTGTAAAGCATAATATCAACCTCTTTTTTTTGTGAATACAACAAAAAAACCCTTATCCCCTTTGGGACAAGAGCAACTCCTGCGGTACCACCCAAGTTAGCCGAACATTCCGGCTCTCTTTAACCGTATACTTCATATACGTGCCTTTTTCAACACAGTGCATTCTGCGTCAGCCATACTCACACAAAAGTGTTTTAAGGCTCCCCTCGGAAGTCCATTCTTCAAAGTCGTATGTACCGAACTCTCAGCACCATCGGCTCTCTTTAACACCGTCAC
>JAGBCG010000147.1 GCA_017938055.1 Clostridia bacterium | reverse complement strand
TGATTCCTGCGGGAGAAAAAATGATGCTGCAGGAAAAGCTTACAGACAGCTGTGTTTGTAAAAAACAATGAGGTGAGGAAAAATGAATTACGGTGATCTTGGAAAAAGATTTGTGGCATATTTAATAGACGGAGCATTGATCTGGTTAGTTACCATGATTTTATATTTCCTGTTTTTCCCATTTTATGGTTTAGTTGCAGGATTAGTTGTTTCTCCAATAATGTTTGTTGCTACAATCATCTATCAGATTGCAATGGAAGGCGGCGGATGGCATGCTACACTTGGTAAGCGTGTTATGGGACTTTATGTTGCATCGGCTGACGGAAGCGGAATTACATATTCCAAGGCAGTGCTCAGATATATCGGTAAGATTCTTTCCGGACTTATATTCGGTATTGGATATATAATGGGTATTTTCAGTGAGAAAAAGCAGTGCTTGCATGACCTTTTGGCTGACACATATGTGCTTAGCGGAGCATATAGCTCAGGGAAAAGCGGTTCTCCCAGACTTGTTTGCATTTCGGGACCGCTTGCGGGACGTTCGTATCCGATTACAGAAAAAGGTTTGTCAATCGGACGTGACGGTCTTAGCTGTCAGGTAGTGCTTCCTTCAACACAGACAAATGTGAGCCGTGTACATTGCTATGTCACATATAATAATGCATCCGGTATGTACATACTAAGTGACAGAAATTCCAGCCAAGGTACATTCCTTGCAAACGGACAACAAATTCCATATTCCCAACCCGTAGCACTCTCAAGTGGAGATAGCTTTTATCTTGCCACTACGCAGAATACATTCAGGGTTGGTTAGGAGGTAGCTCTTTGAGTCAAGACGGAAATCAAATGGGTGTAAATCAGAGTTTTAATAATGCCGGTGCTGATTCCAACGCTGCAAATACTCAGGCAAACACCCAACCCACAATAAACAGTAATGTGGCGGCGAATAATCAAACACCTGTTGCCAATCAGTATCATCAGTCGGGAATACCACAGTATCCACAGCAGAGCATGCCGATGTATCAGCAGCCCGGTATGCCGCAGTATCCAAGATCAGGATATCCTAATTCCGGAATGCCCTATTATCAGCAGCCCGGTATGCCGATGTATGGAATGGGACAGTATATGCCCGGACAGCCAAAAAAGAAAATGAGTACGATGAAATTTGCTGCAATATTTGTAGGAATAGTACTTCTTGTCGCAATAGCGGCAGTAGTTTTTCTGCTTGTGCTTAATAAGGACGGCAAGGATGAACAGCCTAAAACAAATGTAACAAATATTGTCACTTCCGAAAACGAAACACAGCAGGATTCAACTGAGGAAAAATCGGTTCTGCCTGAACTTGAAAGCTTTAAGGAATTTGAAGTGAAAAATCCCAGAATTAATATTGACAACTCCATGTATGTATTCCAGAATGGATTGTATAATATGGATAATGTCAACTATGTATCCCTTTCTCAAATGGCAAAGATGTTTGAACTGCCACTTGAAATAGATATGGAAAAGCTTACTGCAACAATAGTTGTCAATGAAAACACCTTTGTTCTAACTCACGCAGTAGTTGAAGGTGATAAAATATCTACTAAAGGCAAGGTGGAAAAGATACCTTTAACAAGACCTCCCATACTGTTTACAAATGGTGATATGTATGTGTCCATAAAAGGACTTACAGAGGTTTTGGATTTTAAGCGTGTAGACTGGGATAACGATAATAATTGCGTAAAAATAACAACAAATACGGTAAAGATACCGCAATAACAACATATTTTCAGAAAGAAGGATTTTAAACATGGCAATGCAACAGTGTCCAAACGGACATCTCTATGATGATTCTAAAAATAACTGCTGTCCTTTCTGCAACGGAGCGAGCTTAAATGTAACAATGCCGCTTAATCCCAATGTGGGTCAGGCTCCTGCAGCAGATGCTTTTCCTGCAACAGTGGGAATCAATAATGCTCCCGCACAGCAGGAAATAGGTGCTACACAGCCCCTTGATACTAATTTTATGAAAACAACATATGTTTCTTCAGACGACGAGGCAGATGATGTATCCGGAGAAGAAAAAGTTGATGTTGTAAGAGGCTGGCTTGTTTGTATAAGCGGCTCCAAGAAGGGTACTGACTACAGACTTCACGGTGAGAAGAATACTGTGGGCAGAGGTGGCGAAAATGATGTAAATATCAGCTTTGATTCATCTGTTTCAAAGGGAGTAAATGCAATAGTTGCATATGAAAGAAAGAAGAATAAGTTCTATGTATACCCCGAAGGAGTATCAAAGAACAATATTTATGTTAATGAAGAACTGCTTATGATGCCTGTTGAACTTAAGGATTATGATATTATCGAAGTAGGTTCAACAAAGCTCGCATTCCGTACATTCTGTAACGACCTTTTCAACTGGTAATTTAAACATATAAGTAAAAATGTTTTTGGAGCAGAGCTGATAGATTTGTTCTGCTCCAAAACAGATATTAAAAAGTGTATTTAACTGTAGAATAATATTTAAAATCAGAAAAATAACAATTTCCAATAATTTATGATTTTGAAAATAACAGTTTGTTCCAAGGTGATTTTACATTGGAATGAGCGAGAAAAATATATTAAGAATATTTATAAATTCGTCCATGAAACGGAGAAATGTAAATGAATCTGGATATTTATAGCTTCAGCGGACTGGGAAACCGTTCTGTTAATGAAGATAGTTATGATGTGAGAAAAGTTAATGAAAGATGTATAAGCGTTCTTTGTGATGGTCTGGGCGGTCACGACTGCGGCGAGGT
>JAGBCG010000146.1 GCA_017938055.1 Clostridia bacterium | reverse complement strand
TTCCTTCGCAATGTAATTACAGTAGGCTTCAAACAGCCGGGCTGTCTCACATTTGAAGAAGCTATGGAAATGGCAGTAAAAGCAGAGCATGGAAACCGCCATACAGCACATCTTCATTCCAAGAATGTAGACCATATGACAGAGTATGCAAAGGCAGTATGCACAACAATCTTCGTTAAAAACGCTCCGAGCTATGCCGGTATCGGTGCGGGCGGCGAAGGCTATACAACCTTTACCATCGCAGGACCTACAGGCGAAGGCCTCACTGCTGCTCACTCCTTCACTCGCCAGAGAAGATGCGTGCTTGTGGACGGATTTCATATTGTGTAGTTAGTTTTTGTGAGGCAGGTACGGTCGCTTTCTTGAAAGAAAGCTCCGCAAAGAACTTTATTTTGGCTGACGCCGTTTAAAAACGTTTTTCGGATTGTTTGACAGCCGTGGGTTTATGCACAAGCTTTTGAATTACTTGAAATTTTTTAAAATTATTCGGTTAGTAACGGCGAAGCCACTTCTTTTCTCTTTTCAGCAAAGAGAAAGTAACGGAAAGGACGCAAAATGAAAGCATTTGGAATGATAGAAGTATACAGTTTCACAACTGCGGTTGTAGCTGCGGATATTATGGCTAAAACGGGTAACATTAAAGTTATAGCCTTTGACAGAAACAGACCGTTTAATCCCGGTTTTCCCGTTCCGTTGATTATGGCAGCGAAGATTGAGGGAAGTGTTGCAGACGTCAAGGCAAGTATTGAGGCAGCAAAAGCATATGCCGAAAGCAAGGGACACTACATTGTTTCCCACGTTATCCCAAATCCCGGTGAAGATGTTGACAAAATGACATACCTCATGGACATCAACAAGGACAAGTTCAACAAGAAGCTTCCAAAAAATTTAAGAGGAATCGAGGAAGTATACGAGGTTGAAGGTGCAAGTGCCATCGGACTTTTAGAGGTTTCGGGACTCACTGCTTCAATCGTAGGACTTGACGAAATGGTAAAGACTGCCGATGTTAGACTTGTACACACCGAAAAGCGTCTTGGCGGACGACTTGTAACACTTGTTGTTGCAGGCAAGGTTGATGCGGTAACAAGTGCACTCGAAAAAGGCAAGGCTATAACCAAGCCATACAGTCCCACATACGGCTGTGAGGTTATTGCAAATCCTCATGTCGAAATTTTAAAGTTTTTTGACATGACATGCGGACTTGAAAAGTAAAATTCCTTAAATCACAGAAAAGAGGAAACACTGATGTATGATGAAAAGGTAATTGCCGATGCCGTAATAAAAGCTATTGAACAGCTTAAAAACGATGACGGCAACAATGATATAAAAGTAGGTGTATCCGCAAGACACGTACACCTTTCAAGAGAAGATCTTGACATTCTTTTTGGCAAAGGCTTTGAGCTTACCAAAAAGAAAACTCTCATGGGACGAGAATTTGCCTCTGACCAACAAGTAACACTTGTAGGCCCGTCACTTCGTGCCATTGAAAACGTGAGAGTTTTAGGCCCTGTAAGAAAAAACACACAGGTTGAAATATCAAGAACAGACACTTTTGTATTAAAAGTAAGTCCCCCTGTTCGCCCTTCAGGTGACATAAAGGGAAGCGAAAAGCTGGTTCTTGTAGGTCCGAAAGGCTCGGTATATCTCAACGAGGGCGTAATTATTGCAAACCGCCACATTCACTTAACTCCCGAATATGCACAGAAAAACGGCATAAATGACGGAGATTATGTTGATGTTCTTGTTGAAAGCATAAAGCCCACCAAGTTCTTTGACGTTCAGGTAAGAGAAAGAGACGATTTTAATGTTGAAATGCACATTGATACGGATGATGCAAATGCCTGTGGAATTAAGAACGGAGATAATGTTAAGATTATTAAAAAATAACCGCCGATAACGGCGTGCAGAAGGTGCGATTTCTCGCACCTTTTTATTTTTGTGAGAAGTCCTTACTTTCTCTTTACTGAAAAGATAAAAAAAGCACTTACTTTCTCTTTACTAAAAAGAGAAAGTAAGCAAAGAGAAAAGATATGGCTTCGCCGTGGTTGACCAAATTCTTTTATGAATTTTGAGTAGTTAAAAGCTTGTGTTGTGTACTAAGGCTGCCAAATAATCCGATTAAACATTCGTCAATGGCGACAGCCAAATAAAGTTCTTTTGGTTACTTTTCTTTCAAGAAAAGTAACATAAACCTAACCTGACATAAACTAACCTAACACAAACTAACCACTACTTTTTTCTTGAAAACACACTCACCAGAAACGCACTTATAAGGCCTGCCGTCATTGCAACTGTAATACCTGCAGCAGTTGCAGTAAGTCCTCCCGTCAACGCACCAAAAAGTCCATTTTCCTGGACGGCTTTTTTTACTCCCTGTGCAAGAGAATATCCAAAGCCTGTAAGAGGTACCGTCGCTCCTGCTCCCGCAAAGTCCACAAGCGGCTTATACAGACCCAATGCCGTCAGCACAAGTCCCGAAACCACATAAAGCACAAGTATTCTTGCGGGAGTAAGCTTTGTTTTATCTATAAGAACCTGTGCAACAGCACAAAGTGCTCCTCCCACCAAAAACACGTAAACATACTGCATCATTCAATCACCTCAATTTCCACAAGGTGTGCTATTGCTGGTATTGACAAGCCCTGTAAAAGCGACTGTGGGCTCATCATTGCCCCTGTTCCCACAAGAAGCATATTTTTTACTATGCCTTTTTTGAGGCTGTCATAATAATATCCGCTAAAAGTCACAGCACTGCAGCCACAACCTGAGCCGCCGCATGAAACATCCTGCTTTTCAAGGTCATAAATCTGCACACCGCAGTCAGTAAAAATCCCTCTGTTATCGTCGTAGCCGTGACATGTGAGCATTTCCTTTGCCATCTCAAGACCTATTCTTCCCAAATCTCCCGTGGCTATAACGCTGTAGTCCTCGATTCTTTTATCAGTTGCTTTAAGAAAACGCAAAATTGTATCTGCCGCTGCCGTAGCCATTGCTGCACCCATATTCGCTGCATTTGTGATTCCTCTGTCAATAACAATTCCCGGCAAAACACTTTTTACGTACACACCCGGCTTTCTGTCTTCATATGCCTGAAGAAGAACAGCTCCGCAGCCTGTTACTGTGTGCTGACTTGTTGCTTTTGGGAATGAGCCATAATTTAAAGGGAAACGGTACTGTCTTTCAGCAGTACAGAAATTAGACGAAGCAAGAGCTATTGCACTGTTGCACATTTTTGCTTCAATAAGGCATGAGCCCACAGTTATTGCCTGAACAAAGGTAGAGCAAGCACCATAAAGACCAAGATATGGTATATCAAACTTTTCAACACCATATGCACAGCCTGTACACTGATTCATAAGATCTCCGCCTAAAAGTACTCCTATTTCATTTTCGCTTTTGCCTGATTTTTCCATGACACGCTGTACTGTCATAGAAACCGTTTGGCTTTCATTTTTTTCCCAGGTTTCGTCTTTTGCAAGCTTATCACTCACACTTCCGTCGAGATATTTGCCTAACGGGCCCTCTTTTTCCAACACCGAGCCAAAGCATGCTGCCTCATCAATACGTATAGGTGTTTTGAACACTTTTGGATGTCTTATATCTGTCACTCATTTACTCTCCTTTCCTCTTTAACCTATTATCCACAAAACACTCAAAAATATTCTTTTCTTTTTCTATACAACTATGTAAAAATCAAACTCCAAGCCACCTTAAATAAAAATTAACGGACAGTCACACCTGTTTTAAAGTGTCTGTCCGTTTTCATGCTATTTATTTGTTTTTCTCAAGATAGAAAAGCTCTTTTTATGGTTTTCCTATAATTAAAGCAAGTCTGCCATGTCAAGAATCAGCCGTTCAGTTTTGTCCCAGCCGATACATGGGTCAGTTATAGACTTTCCGTATATGCCCTCACCGATTTTCTGTGCACCGTCCTCAATGTAGCTTTCTATCATAAAGCCTTTGACCATTTTCTTAATATCGGCATTATGACGGCAGCTATGAAGCACCTCTTTACAGATTCTAACCTGTTCAAAAGGCTTCTTTCCTGAATTTGCATGGTTTGCGTCCACAACAAGTGCAAGATTCTGAAGGTTCTTTGCAGAATACTGCTCATAAAGGTGGATAAGATCCTCATAATGATAGTTTGGAAGCGACTGTCCATGCTTGTTGACATAACCTCTCAAAATAGCATGAGCAAGTGGGTTTCCCTCAGAAACGACCTCCCAGCCACGATATATAAAGGTGTGGGAATGCTGTGCGGCGGTGATCGAGTTAAGCATAACTGAAATATCTCCGCCCGTGGGATTTTTCATACCTACAGGAACAGCCATTCCGCTTGCCGTGAGTCTGTGAAGCTGATTTTCAACACTTCTTGCACCGACTGCCACATAAGAAAGCAAGTCCGATAGATAACGATAGTTCTCACAGTAAAGCATTTCATCCGCAGTAAAAAAGCCTGTTTCTTCGATAACTCTTGTGTGAAGTCTTCTTATTGCTACAATACCCTCAAGCATGTCCGCATCCTTTTCGGGATTTGGCTGATGAAGCATACCCTTATAGCCATCG
>JAGBCG010000145.1 GCA_017938055.1 Clostridia bacterium | reverse complement strand
TCCTTTTGGTGTCCGAAATTACGAAAAGGCAAAAAAATGGACGCCACAAAACAAAACGATATTAAAAGTAAAGCCTTATAAAACAAGGCGAAAACAAACGATTTGAAACGCTACAAAACATTATTCTTATTTCTCAAAGAGATAATTTCTTTATTTCAAAAATTTACAGCACTCACTTTTCGTGGGTGCTGTTTTTTGTGCCTCAAAGCACGTGTTATTAGCAAAAAGTACATATCTCTTTACAAATGAAAAAATATGTGTTATAATGCTGTGGTAAGTTTTGACAAATCTGTATTTTGGAGGAAATATGAGAATAAAAGGACTGTTGCTTGCATTGATAACCTTTGTTATATCATTGTCATTTGCTGTGTCAGGACAGGATGATGATAAAGTTACAATGTATACTCCTGATGGCAGAACAATAAGAATAGCACAGTCAGCTGTAGATGAGTATAAAGCAGTTGGCTGGTATGAACAGCCTGTTGTATATATGTATGCAATGGATGGAAGAAAGATTTTAATAAAAAAATCCGCTGTAGAAGCATATAAAAAAGTTGGATGGTACGAAACAGAGGAAGAAATATATCAGTGGGTATATTCGTTGAGCGATAAGAGATATGTAATGAGAATAAAGGCAGATGATTGGGTAAAGGTAGGCTGGAGTAAAGAGAGCTACCCTATAGTAATAAGTGCCAAGTTTTCAAGGACATCCAGTACGAATAGCTGTATAGATTTGTATGTGGATATACGTAATACAAGTAAGAATTATAAAGCAGTTTCAAAGCTTAGTTTTGATGCATATTATCTTGATAAAAATGGAAATGGATTAAAGGATATATATGGAAATAAATGCCAGTCTGTTACCTATGACTGTAATAATCTTAGTTGGTATAGCGATGGAGAGGCATTTACAAAGTATTTTGCCAATGTCACAGACTGCTATAGATTAAGGATATGTAATATAAAGATAACATACGCAGACGGTACAACCGAAGCTGTTAACGGCAGTGTGTACGCTTATTGTTCACAATAGTATAGTAATAATAAACTCCTCCTAAAGCATAAAAGCTAAAGGAGGAGATATTTTTGGATTACAGCAAAATAATATTTGTATTTTTGCAAAGTTTTATAGCAAGGTCATAGGTGTATTTTGTGCCTTTTGAAATGCCGTCCCAAATAATAAGAACGCTGTCAGCAAGGTTTATAAGCTCTTCATTTCTCTTTAACGGAGCAAATTTTCCGTATAATTTGTATTGTGGAGTTATTATAATTTTGTTAAGACCATGCTTGTCTGCGTACTTTTCAGCAATAGTATCAATTCCCTTAGCACCGCCGCTTAGAATAGTGTCAACATCGTCACTGATGTATGGCGATAAATCAAAATCAACGATACTTCTTGAGCCTGCTATTAATAATTTCATATAATTCTCCTTATATCACATATTGTAATTACTATAATAATATATAGTAATGCCTATATTTTATCATGTATTCTTTAATCTGTAAATAGGTTATAATAAAAATGGGTGAGTGATATGCATGAAAGTCAGTATAAAATGAATCTGATAAAAGTAGGGCTAAAAATAGCATACTATCGTAAATTGCAGGGAATGACACAAGAGGAGCTGGCAGAAGCATGCGATTTGTCCGCCGGATATATCTCTCAGCTTGAGGGACCGAACTGTTATTTCTGCCCGTCATTGAAAACACTGTTTGTAATAGCAGAGGTGCTGAGTGTACCGGCATATAAATTTTTGGATATAGACGATTAATTGGTAACTGGCATAAAAAAGCTGCTTTATACAAAAGCATAAAGCAGTAAGAACTATAAAGAATTATAAATCATTAATAATGAATTGTGGAAAGGTTGTTTTGCCTTTCCATTTTACTTTTCTAAAAATCTCCATTTTTCATGTAGTCGGCAATGGCTTTTTCGGCACAAAGAACGTCATTAATAAAGCTTTGTGCACTTATCCGCAACGCACCATTTCCAAGAATAATCATCTGTTCAGGTCCGTCACTTGTGGCAACACGAACAATATGATTTTTTGAAAGCTTTAAGGAAACCTTTTCGATGTAGGTGTCTGCTGTTTCAGCTTCCTTTGTGTAAACCACTTTGATGTTTCGAAAGCTTTCGACACTGCCTGGATTTTTGTGTACCTTGTAAGCATCAAAAACAAGAATAATTTGTTGTCCCGAAAAGCCCTGATAGTTGCATAGACGCTCGATTAATGAATCTCTTGCATATTCAAGCTTTGTCTGAGCCATAGTCTTGTACTCATCCCAGGCAAAAATTATGTTGTAGCCGTCAATGAGAAGGTATTCGGGACCATGCGGCATGTGGCTTGGGGCTTGTTTTGGAGCTTTTTTTGCTTTTTCGTTTCCGACAGAGGGATTGTATTTGACCTTTTCGTTCTGGTCACGTCGCTTTATTTTGCCGTAGGTACGCTCAAAAATTTCCATAAGCTCTTTGTCGGTAGCAGCGGCGGCACAAAAGTTTGCAGCTCTGCGTTTAAGCTCTTTTTGCTGTAAAATTTCTTCTTTGTCAATATTAAAAATACTTGGCAGATGCATGTAGATTTCAACATCACTCCAACGGACAAATACAGCTGCACCATTCTCGCAGAAAATGGAGTCGGGACTGTTTTCAAGGTCAGCTTCGGGATTGTAATTCTTTGATGCAATGACTTCGCTTGAATTGTGACATACGTCATAACCCTTTAAGGTTAGGGAAATTCTGCCTTTACCGTGGCTTAAATCAGCTAAAGCGGTAGGATAACTTCGCATTTTGCTGACAGGAGCAGTGCCGCAAATAGTGCTCTCATCACCACACGTTTCTGGCATGCCAAGCGTTCCACACATGCTCTGAATGTCAGACATAACTCTGCCAATATTTTCAGTGGGAACAGTTATTTCATAGCTGTACCATGGTTCAAGTAAAACATTTTCAGCTCTCATAAGTCCATGACGAACAGCTCTGTAGGTGGCCTGCCTGAAATCACCACCCTCGGTGTGCTTTTTGTGTGCACGACCTGAAACGAGAGTTATTTTTATGTCAGTAATGGGACAGCCGCATAATACACCCAGATGTACCTTTTCTTCAAGGTGGGAGAGAATAAGTCTTTGCCAGTTTTTGTCAAGGTCATCCGTGTCACAGTCGCTTGAAATAATAATACCGGTACCACGCTCGCCTTTTTCAAGCAAAAGATGTACCTCAGAATAATGCCTTAATGGCTCATAATGTCCAATACCCTCGCTTGTACCATTGACCGTTTCTTTGTAAATAATGCTTCCCGCACCGAATTCAACGTCTATACCGAATCTGCTTTTTATTTGATGCTTTATAATTTCAAGCTGAATTTCACCCATTAAAAGTAAATGAATTTCCTGAAGTTGTTCGTTAAAAGTTACTCTTAGGGTGGGGTCTTCAGCTTCAAGAATACGGACTTTCTTGAGTGCTGTGTGTGCATCAATTCCCTTTGGTAAAATAAGCTTGTAGTTAAGAATGGGAATAAGTGATGGCTCTTCCGCTTCAAGCTCGAAGCCGAGTCTGTCACCGGGAAGAAGTGCTGTAAGACCTGTGACTGTGCATATAACACCGCTTTCGGCAGAGTCGCACACAGCAAATTTTTCGCCCTGATAAAGACGAATCTGTTCAATCTTCTGACTGTACTCGTTGCCGTTCCTGTCAGTGTAGGAAATAAGCGATTTTACGTTGAGAACACCGCCTGTGACCTTTAGATGTGTGAGCCTTGTACCGCTTTCGTCATGGGTGATTTTATATATTTTTGCACCAAATTCATTGCCGTATTTTTTAGGTTTTAAGTTTTCACAGATGAATTTCAGAATTTTGTCTGTGCCTTCAAGCCTTAAAGCCGAGCCAAAAAAGATAGGGAAAACATCACACAAAGCAATACTTTTTTGTATAAGCTTATTATCAATATAGCTGTCAGATAAAAAAGCCTCCATCATTTCTTCACAACACATTGCCAGCTCTTCCATATCACCGCCCTGTGTAAAGTCAACACAGTGAGCTGAAATACGTTTGTGAATACCTGAAAGCAGAGTTTCCTTGTCGGCATTTGAAATGTCCATTTTGTTCACAAAAATGAATGTGGGGATATTGTGCTTTCTAAGAAGAGACCATAGTGTTTCTGTGTGACTTTGAACACCACTTGAACCGCTTATAACAAGAATAGCACCATCAAGCACTTGAAGTGTCCTTTCGGCTTCTGCAGAAAAATCGACATGTCCAGGAGTGTCAAGAAGGGTAATTTCACAATCGTCCACCGTGAGCCTTGCCAGCTTTGAAAATATGGTAATTCCACGCTTTCTCTCAAGCTCAAAGCTGTCGAGAAAAGAATTTTTGTGGTCAACACGACCTAAAGTTCTTATAGCACCGCAACTGTACAGTAAAGCCTCCGAAAGAGTCGTTTTACCCGAGTCAACATGTGCTAATATACCGATTGTAAGTTTTTTCATAAATCAGCTTCCGTTTCCGTGCTTTTGGATGTTAAAACGGTGACAATACCATCCTTGACGCTAAAAGAGATTTTGTAACATCCATAATCCATATTGTATATTCTGTCCTTGTAGTTGTGATAAGCAGGTCTTGGGTCCTGTGATAAAATTTCAATAAGTGCATTTTTAATGTCTATAGGAAGAAAAGAAGTTTCCTTTGAAAATTTAACATCTAACTTTTCCCCAAAAACATCCTCGGCAAAACCGTATTTTGCATTTGGATAGCTGTCGGAAAAGGGAAGATAAGGTTTTATGTCAATTATCGGAGTGCCAGATAATAAATCATCGCCACGAACTTTTAAAACAACGCCGTAATCTGAAGTTTTTTCGATGGAAATAAGCTCAACACAGGATAATCCCAGACGATTCGGATGAAAGGGAGAACGAGTGGAAAAAACGCCCATTCTCTTGTTTCCACCAAGCCTTGGAGGTCTTACTGTAGGAGAAAAAGCATCACTGTTCTGTGCCTTGTCACAAAGCCAGATAAGCCAGATGTGACTGTAACCGTCAAGACCACGTAAAGAGTTTTCATCACGGTATTTTTGAGTGAATATAATCGTTGAAATATTGCTTTTCACAAGATTGCTCTGACGTGGAATTCCAAACTTGTCCTTGTAATTGTTTTCAATATGAGCTATTGGTTCAACAAAATGTTGGCACATTACTTCACATCCATTCTCTTTGAATCTTTGCTTTTGATACAGTATTTTTGAATATATAAGAAAGCTTTTTATTTTGTATAAAATCATAATTACTATATCATATAATTGTGAATATTTATATACAAACCAAATCACAGAAAAAAGTCCCGATACGCATCGGGACCTGTCTATGATACTAATATTTAAATGTTTTGTAGTCGAAAAGTTCTGTTGCTTAATTATAATTAAGACTTTCAAGTTCGTTAACAAGCTCTTGTTTTTCAGTTTCAAGTTTTTTTATTTCTTCGTTATATTCACTGATTTTTCCATTGTATATTTTTATACCATCTTTGCAATTTTGAATATTTCTTGGTATGTTTTCTATGTATTGCTTTAAGTCAAGAGTTTGACGCCACACATAATCATCAGCTTTATCTGCAAAATCCTCTGGACTATTTTGCAAACGATAAAGTTCGTTTTCATATTCACTAAGTAACGTCGTTAACTCCTGAATTTGTCTTTCATATTCTTTAATGTTAATTTTAAAACCATCAATAATTGTGTATTTGTCAAAAATTTCATTGTCAATATCCGCAATTTTGCTTTTAAGTTCACTTATGTACTGTTCATTTTCCCTTTTTTCCTCTGCTAGTTTTTCTTTCCGTTCTCTTTCCTCTTGATCGTTTTTTAACTTCTTCTGAATTTCTTGCTGTTTTTCCGTGTTTCGATAGTATATACTTGTTGTATTCTCCTTTAAATCTACTAATGTTAGAACATCATTTTCTATACTATACCTATATTCAGAAGCAACACCCAATAAAGAGAGCGATAGATTGTAATCTGCGTATATTGAATAGTCCATCGTCATGCCGTTAGATATAGCTTGTCCTTTTGAATCGAAAGAAAGAGTATTTCCTTCTTCTGACATCCAGTAACCCTCAATAGCCTCTTGACTATTAGTAGTATTAGCAGTGTTAGTATTAGTAACTACTTTAGTCGAATCACACCCTGTCATAATTACTATCAAAAGCAAAAATAACATGCTAATTCTTTTCATGATTATTTTCTCCTTTTATTTGTAAAGTGTTCTTAGTTTTATAATATGTTTTTCGTTTTACTAAAAATCAGATATGATATGAATCTTGTTGCCTAAGGCAACATATCGAGCCGTCAGGCATATCGAGTTCAAAAGGAACATATCGAAAATCTCGAAGAGATTTATATCGTTGAAAAAACGACAGTAATCTGTCGATTGCTGTCGTCTTTTCTGGTGCAGGTAAGAGGACTTGAACCTCCACGAAGTTGCCCCCACTAGAACCTGAATCTAGCGCGTCTGCCAATTCCGCCATACCTGCAAAGATAAGTCGCATAAATTTTACACGGCTGCGACAACCGAGGCAGAGCCTACTTGAATTCAGCTGTATCTGCAACGGGTATATGATATCATAAAATTGTACCTTTGTCAAGTATAAGAATTGCTTTTTTACAACTTTTTTGAGTAAAAATATAATTAAACCTTTTAGTTCAACTTGTGTTTATGTATAGCATTCTTTTAAATTGCAGATTTTTAATAATTAAGCACTGTGAAAAAAATACAGAGGTAAACCAATAATTCACCTCTGCAGTATACTATTAAATTAACCTGTTTTCCTTAAGAAACTGTATTAATCCTTTTGTCGTATAGAAGTAACCTAAATCGTTGAAGTGTAAACCATCCACAGTGCACTCGTGCCATAAGGAGTGACCTTCAAGTACCATGTCTGTAAGTTCTCTGCCATCCGGCATGTACAGATATATGTTCTTATCGCCCTGATTTTGCAGTTCTGTCACAATGCGTTGCTGGACTTCTCTAAATTTATCTCTGCCATCAAGCCACTGTGGAACTAAAGTATCTGAACCTGTGATAAAATGAGTCACAAGTACGATGGGAGTTTCGGGTTGAAGCTGCCTGTATACTCCGGAGTCAAAATCAACATCTTTGTATTTTCGATTCCGCCTATGATACGTGCCATTTCAGGCTCGGCTTTTCCACTGGAGTTGAAGCCTAAATTGTAAATTTCCGTGTCCAAGGCTCTGGATAGGATGTTGGTTTGCGAAATGCCGGGTCTGCTTGCACATCCACCTTGAGTGATTGAGGTGCCATAATATACAATTTTTTTGTCATCTTTGAACTGATACCATGGTGCAGAAATTTCCGCCTCATCATCTACACCAATCAACACTTTGTCAACTCCTCCATAAAGAGGGAAGTTTAAAAGAAAATCAAATTCTAATGCCTCGTCTAAGCGTAGCATAGTGGATTCGTAGTATTTGTCAGAATCATCCATTGCCTTGGCAACTCCGCAGAACACGTAATCTTTTCCGTCTTTGGATAAGTATAAGTCAAAGGCTCTGCGGTTTATAGTGGTAAGATGAGGAGCTTTGATATGGTCATAGTATCCGGGTTTTGCAGCAACACTTACCCGAATTTTCAGTTCTTTCAGCTTTCCGTGAAAACGGATTTGTCCGCCGGAAGTCTCATTTGCAAGACCATACACCGCTTCTGGCATAATTCCTTCCTCAAGAGGCATTCTTCTGTATACTTTTTCCTTTTCATAAAAGGCAAATCCTGAGATTTTAAAAGGATCCACCTGTGGATTGTACCATTTCATTACTGTTATCCTCCTTGTTTAAACAGATACACTAATGAGAGATGTTAACAAAGCCGATAATTGTGGCATCGCTAACAAATATTACTGTTTTTATTTGCTGAAGTTATAGAGAGAGGCTTGCCCCGAGGGGAAAGCCTCATTGTATAATAAAAATATGTTTAGAAGACCTGATTCAATTCTAATTTTAAAAATTGATTCGTATATTATTGTCTTAAATAAACATCCAAAATTGTCACACCTGCAGGCTGCATCTTGGTTTCAAAGCCTGTTTTTACCATTTCTTCACCGGTATAGAGATGCATAAACTGGTTTGTACTTTCCTCCATAAAGCGAGGCGGTAAAATGGGGAATTTACTAATATTCTTAACATCATCAATAATTCCATTTTTTGCCTTTACAAATGCTCTGTGATATTTGTGATCACAGTCATTGAAAATGTAGAGTCTGTATGCACCGTCAGGCATCTGAAGAACAATATTAGGCTTGTTAATATCAAAAGGAGAGTCGATAATGTCATTCAATAACAGAGCCATAGCATCTATAAAGCCCTGAGTTACTTTGGAGAAGGTCAAGGTATCCATCAGAGTGTAGCTTGGCTCAGCTACGTCCTTAAGAGAACCTTCAAGGTTGGGTGTACCGTCATCTTGAGCAAGCAATACTTCTACCTTACTTCTGACATCGTCGGATACTTCACAACCAAATACAAATGCTTTCATAGGATAGCGGCTGAAGCGGTCGTTAATCAACATTACAGGAGTAATGCCTAATGATACAGGATCAAAGTCAGGACTTGCAGTACAGAAGACACTTCCTCTGTTATAGGAAGCAATATCTTTCTGTTCTTCAGGACTCAACATGTCGACGTTTGGTACAACAAGGGTGCCTGAGTAGTTTTTAAGACCCTCGGGACGAACTGTAGCAGCACAGTTAGCACCTGATTTTGCAAGCTCATAGAATAGCTTGAAAGGAGTCCATCTACGTGTATAAATGTATTCGTGAAGCATACCCTTGTATGCATAGTCAGACCAGTACATAGCGGGGGAAATAACTCTATTGGGTTTTGCGGTCATACCAATTTCAAGACGTTCTCTTTCCCAGTCCCAGTCGCTTCTCTTGATACCGTCACCAAGGCACAGGAAGAAACCGTCCAAAGCTCTGGAGGTTCCATCACCGTCGACAAGCTGATATGACATCATAGTGTATATATCTCTTTCATGTTCACAGGGAGCATGATTCATAACATTCCATTCCTCAGTAGCATCCTGCAGTCCAAGCATGGAAATGAGATGACCTTTGGGAAGATGAGCAGCTGTTGTAGAGGCTATTGCCATGTAGCGATGGAAATAGTAGGGGTATTCGTCGGGATTTGCAAAACCACCGCTTGTGGGGAGAATGTTTGCAGTCACATAATCCACGCCGGCATTTACAATGCGATTCAAGTCAAGACCTATGCAGTATAATGTTTCAAAAGGATCGGTACAGTACATAGCAAGAGCCATAACTTCCTTGCCAATGGCATGTACACGGTCACAAAGCTTTTTGAAGAACTTTTCCCAACGCCATGCGTTGAATTCTACCCATTCTTCACGTAGCTCTGCGTATATGTAATCTCCACGTTTTTCAAATGCTTCTTTGCTGTCATCACCCATGGTAGCAGCAACGTCTTCAGGAAGGACGATTCCTGAGTGTTCAATAAACTGTTCTATAAAATCAGTAGAGAATTCGTGATTGTGAAGCATACCGCCTGTAGGAGGGCAGAACATACTCCTCATCCATACCTTTGTGAAGGTGAAAAAAGTCAGAGTGGAAAACAAGGGCTGCAGCACCGTCCGGTACAAAGCCTGTCTGGTCCAAAAACCTTTGTGCACATTTGTCTGGGTCATTTTTGTCAAACCCAATAAGATTCATCCATATGAAAACTTTTCCGTCTTTCATTTGTTGCTTCTTCTTTTTGTCTAGTTTTTATTTTTTAATAAGTCACATAAATTTACATAGCTACAACGCACATAAATAACCTGTATGATTTATGTGCCTAAACTTAAGTGTATGGTAACACAAATTTACCCCTTTGTCAACCATGAAAACCAAATTTTTCAAACTTTTTTTCAGCTATCAAAATAAGCTTTTCTTAGTCTGAATTGACACAACCTCAAAGCCTGAATTTTTGACAGCTTCTACAAAAATACTGTCGTCAATTTCATGAGAAATTTTTGCTGTACAAGTCTTTTTGTCAAGGTTCACCTTTGCACCAGTAACACCCTCAATTTCGCCTATAACTCTTTCTACTGTGGAAGCACAGTGAGAGCAGTGCATTCCTTCAATGGTAATAATTTTTTTCAACATAACTGAATTCTCCTTGTCTTTATTAATTAAATTTAAAACGCTTTAACCTAAGAGCGTTGATAACAACACAAATTGAGCTTAAACTCATAGCTGCAGCACCAATCATGGGATTGAGAGTAATACCCCAAAGCGGATATAGTACGCCTGCAGCAATGGGAATACCCAGAGAATTGTATAATAAAGCCCAGAAAAGACTGAGCTTTATGTTTGAAATTGTAGCACGGCTTAAAGCTATGACACGTGGTACAGAATACATATCGCTGTTCATTAGAATTATGTCTGCAGTTTCTATTGCAATGTCCGTTCCCTTTGAAACACTTATGCCTACGTCGGCTCTTGCAAGGGCGGGGGAGTCGTTAATGCCGTCGCCGCACATAGCAACGATTTTTCCACCTTGCTTGTATTTTCTCACGTATTTTTCCTTTTCATCCGGCGTAACTGAGGAGCAGACCTGGTCAATACCAATAGAGCTTGCAATAGCTTTGGCAGTGTTCTCATTGTCACCTGTAATCATGACACTTTGAACACCCATTTCTTTTAATGCTTTTACTGCAGCTTTGCTGTCGGGCTTGCTGACATCGCTAACGGCAATGCAACCTAAGAGGCGGTTTTCTTTTGCAAAGAAGAGTGGAGTTTTGCCCCCAGATGAAAGTGCTTCAAATGTGCTTAATAACTCATCTGTTACAACTATATTGTTGAGCTTTAGTAAATCAAGGTTACCACCAATATATTTTTCACCACCCATTTCGGCATATAAGCCTTTACCGGGTATTGCTTGGTATGAATCTATGGGTGATACGTCAAGGTTTCTGCTTTTGGCTTCTTTAACAATGGAAGCACCAAGAGGATGCTCAGACATGCTTTCAATACAAGCACAAAGACGTAATAGCTCAGTGTCGGTAATGTCACCATGTGGTATAATGTCTGTAACAACAGGCTCACCGTTTGTAAGAGTACCTGTTTTGTCGAATAACACTGTGCTTACGTGACCTATTTGCTCAAGCTTTTCAGCACTCTTTATAAGAATACCGTTTGATGCCGCAACTCCCGTTCCAACCGTAACAGCAAGAGGAGTTGCAAGACCCAATGAGCAGGGACAGGAAATAACAAGAACACAAATTGCTCTTGAAAAAGCAAATTCAATTTGCTCACCTGCAATAAGCCATATGGCACACGTGAGAATCGAAATTATAATTACAACAGGAACAAATACCGCCGATATTTTATCTGCAAGGCGAGAAATAGGTGCTTTTGAGCCCGAAGCCTGCTCTACAAGCTTTATAATTGCTGAAATTACCGTTTCGTCACCAACCTTTGAGGCACTGACAGTCAAGCATGAGTTTTTGTTGACAGTACCTGCATTGACGGTATCTCCTTTTGCCTTGTATACAGGCATACTTTCGCCCGTAAGACTTGATTCGTCGACATAGCTTTCGCCTGAAAGAATAATACCGTCACAGGGGAAATTTGCACCCGGCTTTACGATAACCGTGTCGTTTTCCAAAAGCTCAGAAATATCAATTTCTTTCTCAATACCATCACGAATTACTGTGGCATTTTTTGGGGTAAGGTCAATGAGTAAATCCAAAGCTTTGCTTGTGCCGGATTTTGAGCGTCCCTCAAGATACTTGCCGATGGTGACAAGAGTTGGAATCATGGCAGCTGTTTCAAAATATAAATCGTGGATGTAGTGATGGTTTCCCATAAATATTTGAATAATAGCAAAAATGCCGTAAAGCAAGGCGGCAAAAGAGCCTATACAAATTAAGGAATCCATATTAGGAGTTTTTGCAAAAAGATGCTTTGTGCCATTGATAAAATAAGACCTGTTAATAACCAAAATTGGAAGGGTAAGCACAAGCTGTATAACGGCAAGAACAGCGGGCTTTGCCAAAAATGATGGCAAAGGAAGCGAAAACATGTGACCCATTGAAAAATACATTAAGACTATCATAATGCAAACTGACAAGATAAGTCTAAAAAAGAGATTTTTTTGCTCATAAAGAGCTTTTTCTCTTAAAACACGCCTTTTTTCAGCGGCACTTCTGGCATGCTCAATTCCAAAGCCAGCCTTTTTAACAGCGGTAAAAATGTCATTTTCACTGACAACGCTCTCATCGAATTCAATACTCAATACACCCGATAAAAGATTAACCTTCGGGTCAGTGATGCCTAGAGATTTGACAGCACGTTCAACAGCAGCACTGCAGGCTGCACAGCTCATGCCTGTAATATCATAGTTTTTTTTCAAATCTGTCACCTCGTGAAAGTAGTTTAACACAAATTTGTTAATAAACAAAGATAATTCTTAAAACTGTGTGAATAAAAAAACAATAACTTTTTTATTTAAGAAAAGGATGAAAAAAGCAAAAATAAAAATGGGGACAAAAGTCCTCATTTTATTGTATATAATGTATGTCTGTTTATATTTTTAATTTGATGGGACATCAATGTATTGTGCTGAGGCAAAGCCCAGAATACCGTTGTATTCAACAACATACCATAAGCCTGTTGTACAGTATACATTGACACTTTCGCCGTTGGGGATTTGTGTTAAAATGTTGGCTTCAAGGTTGGGTCTTTCACGGAGATTCAGTCTGCCTCCGGCAGTAGTGACAACACCTTTTCTAATACCTGTATATTCGTTGGGAGAAACAAATAATACACCCAGATATTCTGCAACACCCTGAACGAGATTTCTTGCAATTTCGTTTATGTTGTTCTTTATCCATTCAGCGTCACCGGGATTGTCATGGTAAGCAATTTCTACAAGAACGGCAGGAGCAATGGTGCGAACAACCTCTGCAAGAGAAGCGGTGGGAACGGTTCTTACATTTGAGGGATTGGGATAGATGCTCATAAAATTGTCGGCGAGAATTGTAGCAGCATCTCTGCCGTTGCGGCTTCTTGTGTAGTAGTAAAAGTCAGCACCAGACAGACGTCCTGAAAGACTTTCCGGTGAAGCGTTGGAGTGAAGAGCGAGATGTAAGTCATAATTCCCTGCATTTGACTGTGCGATAGCTCTTGCAAGGCTTTCGTTGGGATTGTTTCGAGTAAAGGAAATACCGGATGAAATCAAATAAGGCTCCATGGCATCAGCGATAAGATTCATGTAGTATTCTTCAGAACCTGAGCCGTCGTAGTAGTTGTTGTATTCCTGTGTTGAAGGACTTAAATATATAGCAGGCATAATACCCCTCCGTTAAGTTTTGTTAGTTTAGTATATTGTATTCTGAAAAATAAAAAAATGACACAAAGTAATAAAAATGCACTTTTTTGAATAACAAATATAACGGTGATAAATATGATAGGAAAAATATTTGGAGTAATAATGCCGCTTTCATTTGTAACTGCAATTTTTACGGGAAATGTTCAAAGACTGTCCTTTGAAATGCTTGAAGCGATAAGCGGCGGAGTAACGCTTTGTATTTCGCTGCTTGGAATGATGTGCTTCTGGAATGGAATAATGAATGTGTTTAAAGAATGTGGTATACTTAATGAAATAAGTAAGCTTGTTGATAAGCCGCTTGATTGGATTTTTGGTAAAAATAATCTCACAGCAAATGATAAGCAGAATTTGTCAGCATCCTTTGCAGCAGACTTTTTAGGACTTGGAAATGCGGCATTGCCTTTTGGAATTGCGGCGATGAAGGGACTAAGTAAAGGTAAAACGGAAAGTGCTTCTGATAGTGCAATAATGCATGCCGTACTCAATACAGTTCCTATACAGCTGGTTCCGGCAACTCTCATAGCATTGCGAAGCAGACATGGAAGTGTAAATCCCTTTGATGTAATCCCTGCAATATGGTTTTGTTCAGCGATTATTACTGTTTTTGCAGTAGTTGTATGTAAAATGTTTGCAAAGATAAGTAAAAGGGAGAAGAAAGATGATTGATATAATTACAAGCCTTGTGCTTCCTCTTGTTCTGTGCATTGCAGCCATGGGATTTTTGCGTAAAAGTGAAGCATTAAAAGCATTTACCGATGGAGCAAGTGACGGAATGAAATGCTGTATGGAGTTGTTGCCGTCCATGCTTCTTATAATGTGCTGTGTAAATGCACTGTTTTCAAGCGGTCTTGCAGATATACTGTGTTCACTGTTTTCTCCATTGCTTGCAATGGTTAAAGTACCACAGGAAATGATACCTACAATAATACTAAGACCTTTTTCAGGAAGTGCAGCAACAGCTCTTGCTGATAAACTGTTTTCACAGCACGGAGCTGACAGTATAGCATCAAAAACGGCATGTTTGCTTATGGGCTCAACAGATACGGTGCTGTACACACTTGGAATGTATTTCGGTGCGGTAAAAATAAAAAAGACAAGATATGCAATACCTGCGTCCTTGATAGTATTTGTTTTTAGCGTAGTGCTTTGCAGCTTTGTTGGAAATGCAATATATAACTGAAAATTTATACCGAATAATATTTAACATGGCACGTTTCTGGAAAAGGGCATGTTTTGTTACTTTTGTACTGTTTATTAGTGTTTCAAAATTTGATTTTACTGTTTTTTTAAAATCGTTAAAAACTATATATTACAGCAAAACAATAAATTTATTTTTTTGGAAAAAAGTATTGACAAAGCTATTTTGTTATGCTATAATATCAAACGTTGTGAGCAAGGGACATACCTTGCAAAACAAAATCTGGGTGTGGCTCAGGTGGTAGAGCGCTACCTTGGGGTGGTAGAGGCCGTGGGTTCAAGTCCCGCCACTCAGACCAGTCGAGAGCCTCGACACGCATTATCGCGTCCGAGGTTCTTTTCTATTTTATATTTTTGTTCTCGCGTCGAAGTTTGACACGTTATGAACACTCGCACCAGAAAAAGCGACTTGTTTCGACAAGTCGCTTTTTTGTACAATTAGCAAATTTTGCTACAACTCCATTTTCTTTTATGCTCACGAGCCTGTGAAAATTTAGATTAGTGGTGATGATGGGGATTATGGTGGTGATGGGCGTGAAGGTGGTGGGTGTTAAATTCCACTTTACACTCCTTGTCGTTGCATTGTTCGTCTTCACTCTCAAGCTCAATTACACAGTGAGTTATGCCAAGCTTTTTTAATTCGTTTTTGATAATCTCTTTTTTGCTAAAAGAATGGTCGCTGGCGACAATATGCATTGTGGCATATGTTACCTGACCGTCAAGTGACCATATGTGTATGTGGTGAATGTCGGTTATACCGGAAATTTCAGTTATATGATGGCGAATTTCTTCAATACAAATTGATTTTGGAGCTTTTTCAAGAAAAACATATACCGCTTCTTTCAAATTTTTAAAGGCACTTACTAGAATGAATACCGATACGAGTATCGACATAATTGGGTCAATGACAGTGAAATTCGTAAACTTTATTAAAACAGCACCAATAAGAACTATAAGCCAGCCGAGAACGTCTTCAAGCATGTGAAGATTTACTGCTTTCTGGTTGAGAGAGCCTTTTCCATGTGTAAAAAATGCAGCAAAGGAATTTATCAAGACACCCATTATAGCAAAAAATATCATCCCGTGATAGTTTATAATTGCAGGGGATATAATTCTTAAAATGGCATTGTAAATAACAATAAAAGAGCCTGTAATAAGAAAAATGTTTGTAATGGCACTTGCAAGAATTGAAAACCTTGCATAGCCGTATGTGTAAATTTCGTCAGGCTGCTTTTTGCTCTTTTTTTCAAGAAAGTAGGAAATGGCAATACTTGCAGCATCTGTAATGTCATGCAAAGCATCCGATATTATGGCTACACTTCCCGTAAATATTCCGCCAAAGAATTCAAAAATTGAAAAGGCAAAATTTAAAATGAACGCAGTTAAAATTTTTCTTTCTGTTTTCATAATTCCTCCGTTGACTTGTATAAGAATATTTGGTATAATCAGTTTGATACTGAATAACGTGTTCAATATAATTGTATTAAAACTTGCCGTAAAATCAATATATGATTTTTTTGATTGATTCAGTACCGAACAAATTTAAAAAAGTGTATGGAGAAAAAATGGATAGAAGACAGAGAAAAACACGACAGGCAATATTCGGAGCATTTACTGCACTTTTGTCTGAAAAGAGATTTGAACAAATAACGGTTGGAGAAATAATTGAAAAAGCAGATGTTGGCAGGGCGACCTTTTATTCACACTTTGAAACAAAGGATTATCTGTTAAAGGAAATGTGCGGGGAGCTTTTCTGTCATATATTTGATGTAATGAATGAAGAAACGGGTCATAATCATATTTTTGAGTGTAATGCACCGGACTCGGTGTTTCAACATTTGTTTTTGCATTTTCAAAAGAACGACAATAATATACTTGAATTGCTGTCAGGCAGTAATAATGAGCTGTTTTTAAGGTATTTTAAAGAGGATTTGTTAAAGCTGATTGAAAAACGTATAGACTTGTTTGAAGATAAGAAAAAAGAAAACATCCCACAAAGCTTTTTTATAAATCATGTTGCATCAACATTTATAGAAACAGTTCGCTGGTGGATGAAAAATAAC
>JAGBCG010000144.1 GCA_017938055.1 Clostridia bacterium | reverse complement strand
TTATTCGTCAGAAAAACAAAAAAGCTATTTTTGTGATTTTAACGGAGAAATTGTGTACGGCCCGTTTTCCTATGCATCGGGCTTCAATATATACGGCGTTGGATGCATTGAAGATTTAAACGGCGAGCATTATCTCATGAATATAAACGGACAGAGATTAACCACACAGCAGTATGAGTCTGTTTTTACAATATACGCAAACGAAGGTTATGTAGGTTTTTATGCAAAGCATAAAGATAACTCATTGATGTACGATATATTTGACTCACAGGGAGTATATCTTGATACAGTAAAGGGAACTTCAAGGTACTCAAATTTCGTTTTGACTTCTGACAAAAAGGTTGTCAATACCTACTATACCGACGACGGATATGAAGCAAGAAAAGCTGACGGCGGGAAAATTGTCAATGAAGAACACGGCGTGTCACCTAATGATTATTGTTCGCTTGGAGACCTGTTCTTGTATAAGGATAAGAATACATCACAGGCTGTATTGATGGATTATTATGGGAACACCTTTGCAGAGTTTGATGAGCTTGAATATGCTCTTGATATGAGTGTTGACAAAAAGTATATTGTATACTCAAGCGGAAGAATTAATTTTGACTATGATGAGCAACTGCAACAAAACATTGTTACAAATACGGCAAAATTACATATTTATGACGTAGAAAATCAAAAGATTCTTGAAAGCTTTGACGGTGATGGCTCTGCAAGCTTCTTTGGAGAAAATGACAGGTATATCAAAATTATAACGTATGACAGTGCAGATTATTTGTACGCAGGTGACGGAAAATACAGCCTGTACGATACAAAAACAAAAAGGATGCTGTTTTTTGACTGCATGTATATATCTGAAGTCGATATAGACGGTGAAGTGTTTTTAAATGTCTGTACAAAAAATAAATGCACGCTTTATAATGGAGATATGAAACCGGTGCTTACAATTTATAGCGAATAATTTTAGGAGGAATTGATATGAAAATTAAGCTTTTATCTGTTTTGATGATTACAGTTTTGTTACTCAGCACACTTCTCTCGTCCTGTGTAAATAAAGTTGAAAATGTGCCGACTAATGAAGACGTACCTGAAAATGTGTCCGCACCTTTTGAATTTACTGTAGAAAATTATCCCAAAATGGGCGGAAGTCTTGCAAATCTGCCACTTGGTGAGGCGGTAACGGCAACGGTGCTTGGAATTGACAGAATGACAGCCTCCGAAATGATAGTGTTTGAAGGCTCAACGACAGATAACTATAAAGCACTTGTTGATAGTGAATTTGACATTATTCTTGCGTATGAGATGAGCGAGCAGGCAAAGCAGTACTGTGAGCAAAAGAACGTGGAGCTTGAATATGTGCCCATAGGAACAGATGCACTTGTGTTTATAGCAAGCCTTGAGAACAGTGTTGAGGGACTTGAAAGTGAGAAAATCAAGGAGATTTATAAGGGAAATATCACAAACTGGCTTGAGGTCGGCGGTGAGGAGCATCCAATAATTGCATATCAAAGAAATAAGGACAGCGGAAGCCAGACACTCTTTGATAAACTGTTGAATCTTGGTGACGAGCTTATGGAAGCACCGCAGGACGTAAAAATCGGCTCGATGATAGGACTTCTTGAGGCAGTAGCTCAATATGAAAACTCAAAAGACGCTCTTGGATATACCGTTTATTATTATTTGACAAATATGGAAGCGGATAAATTGTCCACAAGCAAGCTTCTTTGTGTTGACGGAGTATATCCCACAAACGAAACCATAGCAAGCGGTGAATATCCTTATGTCAACGACTTTTACGTTGTTATACGTAAGGATGCTGCTGAGGATTCTCCCGAAAGAATACTGTATAACTGGATAATTTCCGAGCAAGGCAAGGAGCTTGCACGCAGGGAAAACTACGTGGTTAAATAGTTTTGTGAGTAAAGGAGTGCATATCATTTGTACTCCTTACTTTTTTTAAACAGGATATTTTCGCTCCATTTTTAAGTGTTGTAAAAAAACGCCTTAAATTGTTGACATGCATAGGAATTTATGGTAAAATTAACTCAAATAAAATGATGAAAGGAAGATTTTTATGAAAAGAGTATTGGCAGTGCTTCTGAGTGTGGTAATGCTTCTTTCAAGCTTTGCTGTTAATGCAAATTCACTTGACTTTCTCAGAAAGTCCTATAACAATTATTCGTCACAGGCACAGACTTATTTTAGTATAGATAATGTTGACGGGCTTTTGACAAGTATAGAAAGTGTTTTAGAAATTTCTTTTGAAAATGACTATGTTGATTTGGCAATGCTGTTAAAATCTATTTCGGAATCCGCAGAAACGGTGTATGTCAAAGCTGATATAAGTGAAGATTATAAGAAAATAAAGATGTCAATGTCAGACGATGCAAGCCTTAATGTGGACATTAATGAAAACTTTAATTTTGAAGTTAATGCGAAAACTGCCATGTGGATTGATATGGATATTTCGGATGCAATGAATCCGAAGTTTATGGTAGTAGTTTCTTCACCCGCAAGTACTAAGTACGTCTATATTGATGTGGTTGAAACAGTATTTTCCAAGCTTGACCAGTCACAGCAGCTTTTGGTTATGACAGTGCTGTATTCACTTTTTGATGAAGAATTTATATCTGCTGCAAACGATGCTGTAATTGATAGCTTTGAAAAGAATGCAACAATTACTGAAAACGATGGAGTGTACACAGTGGCTCTTGATAATGAGGGCTTTTTGAAGGTGATAGACGATGTTATCGACTTCGTTGCAGGTGAAGTCTTTGAGCTGTTTTCGGCATTTATGCCTGAGCAAGAGGGAGTTTCCACAGATGTTGTTGAAATTCCGCAGATAGCTGAACTCGGACTTAAAATTCTGGGTGAGAATGGCTTTGTTACAAAGTACACCTTTGACGAAGAAAATGTTTCATCTGCAGAGATATCCTGTGACCTTGAAATAAGCCTTAAAAATGTTTTTGAGGTCTTTGGCGAGGTTTATCCCTATGAACAGGATATTGCATTCGAGGCTACATTTGGTGGAACGGAATTGATTTTTGACGTTGGAACAACCACAGTTGAATTTCCCGTTCTTACTGAGGATAACAGCATAAACTTATCCGACGAATTGTTCGCTGATTATGAAACTGATTACGAATATGACTGGTTTAGTATGAATTATCAGTATAAACTGGATGAGGATGTTCTGTATGTTCCGTTTGAAGAGCTGATAAATAAGGGATTTGCAAATCTTGAGTTTGTATATGATTATCAGGACAATAACGTTTCTGTAGAAGTTGCAGGATTTGAGGGATTTGAAAAGCTTAGCTTTAATGTGGGTGAAACTTCAGCAAATGTGGACGGAAACTCCGTTTCGGTTGGAGATATCATTGAAAAAGACGGCACTGTATACGTAAGTGAACTCTTTATTAACTCGGTGTTTGGCTGGGAAGCAGGATATGCTTATTGTGACTTGCTTACAGCTACAATGTATGTTGAAATAGATAAAGTGCCTGATATGTACGATTGGGACGATTATGAAGACGAGGAAGCTGAGATTCTTGAAGAATATCCTGAGGAATATCTGTCGGGTGAAGAAGATTATTTGCCTGTTGTTGACGGAGAAATGTACTATCCTTTCAGAACAATAATGCAGGATGCTTTCGGTGATACTGTCCAGATAGAGTTTAATAACGGTGTTATCACAACAAAGTGTGAGTATTTTGACGGATTTAAAACACTTAGCTTTACAATAGGAGAGAGCGTTGCATATACCGATAAAGAAACCGTAGAGGTTGGGAAGATAATTCTTGAAGACGGAACAACATATGTAAGTTGTGCCTTTGTAGAAAATGCACTTAAGTGGTCTGTTTCTTATGCTTCGTATAACTACATGACGCAGACATACTGTTATGAAATTTATACAGGAGAAAACGAGGACGACGCAAACGAGTATCCGTATTACTGGAGCGGTATGGCATTTGAATATATGCCAAAGTCTGATAACTGTCTGTATTTACCAATGGAGCTTGCTTTTGCTGAATCCTATTCGGATAACGTAAAGTTTGAATACGAAGATGCAACTGTTGCAATTACAAGTAAGTATTTTACAGAATTTGATACAATTCTCCTGACAGTCGGCTCCGAAAAAGCTTTGGTGGACACAAACGAAGTGACACTTGATGGTGCTGTTCTTTTGGAAAATGACATTGTATACGTACCCGTAAGCCTGTTTACTGGTGTGTTCGGCTGGCTTGTTGACTGTGCTGAATATTATCCTTATGATAACACATACTACTTTTCGTTTGAGTGCTATCCTGAGTTTGATATCTAAATTATAAAAATAAAAAGACCTTGTTTATGCCTGTATTCAGCTTTATAAACAGGGTCTTTGCAATATTAATGTAAGAAAGAAATTATAGGAATCAATATGTATATAAACGAAGAAAGGGTTAAGGAAATCATTGAAAAAACGGCATATACACGTACAAGCGGCAGCAATAAAGAGCTTGAGTGTGCGTTGTATATCAAAAGCATCTGTAATGAGCTTGGACTTGATGCGGTTTTGGAAGAATTTCCTGTAAGAACGTATAAAGAGAAGAAAGCAAGTCTGACTGTAGACGGTAGACGAGTTTTGTGTAAAAGCTGGCATGGAACGGGGAGCGAAAAGGTCGGTGGCGAGCTTTATTTTCTTGAGGGCGACGATGAGGTATCCTTGTCAGGCTGTAAGGATAAAATAGTGTTGTGCGTTAAAACGTTCAAGGATTTTTATAATACGCTTTACAGATACGGTGCAAAGGCAATAATAACCTACAGTGGTAATTTTCATCATGCATATAAAGATGTGGATTTGAAAATTTTCGACTCTGTTAAAGATGAAAACAACAATTTGCCGTGCGTAAATATAAATGTAAAGGACGCTTTTAATATTATAAAAAGCGGTTGCAGATATGCTGAAATTGATGTGCTGATAAAGCAAAGCACGGGAAAATCGCATAATCTTTATCTTGATATAAAAGGCAAGAGTGAAAAGTCGGTTGTGGTAAGTGCACACTATGATTCAACAAGACTTTCAAAAGGCTCATATGACAATATGTCCTCATGCGTAGCACTTTTATATCTCGCTGATTATTTTAAAAATACAAAGCCGCTTCATACACTGCGTCTTTTGTGGTGCGGCAGTGAGGAAGCAGGACTTGTCGGCTCTCGGGCATACTGTAAATATCATGCGGATGATTTGAAAAATACGATTCTCAATATA
>JAGBCG010000010.1 GCA_017938055.1 Clostridia bacterium | reverse complement strand
CCTGCAACCTTTAGTGTATAGTATTCCATATTTTTCACTCAATCCTTAAAATCTTTATGCCATTGTTTCCGGAAGCTTTTTGCCTCCGAGAATGTGGAAGTGTAAGTGCATAACCGACTGACAGCCATCTTCACCGCAGTTGGTAATTACTCTGTAGCCGTTTTCAAGTGAGCAAGCTTTTGCTATTTTTGGAATTGCTTCGAAAATCTTTGCTATATTTGCACTGTTTTCGCCGTTTATTTCGTCCACGTTCTTTATGTGTGCTTTTGGAACTACCAGCACATGAACCGGAGCCATTGGATTTATGTCGTTGAAGGCATATACATACTCGTCCTCATATACCTTTGAAGATGGAATCTCGCCTTTTATTATTTTACAGAATAAACAATCCATTTTATTTTCTCCTTTCAGTTGTAAAATAAATACACCCATACTATTTTACACAATATTCTTCCTTTATTAAATATACAAATGTAAATTTTGTATTTTTTATCACGGTTTTCCTCTATGTCTATATCTATTTGTTGAAAAACCAAAGACAAAAACAACACAAAACAACACAAAAAAAGAAAATAATGTATAAATACTATTGACAAACAACAATTTCTAATATATAATAATCCTGTATCGGTGTAGATGTTGTCTGAAGACAGGTCTGCATACGGATAAAATGAGATATATAAAGAAGTGATAAAATGAACGACACATACGAAAACAAACAAAGAATTATACAGGAATTAGTTCCCGGTAAGCAGATAACCCTGTCACACATTATTGCAAATCCGGACGAGATACTTTATCGTAAGTTGGGACTTGACCCGTCGGTAGACTATTCGCAAAACAAGTGTGCTATAGGTCTTGTTACAATGTCACCTGCGGAATACGCTATCATCGGTGCGGACCTTGCTGTAAAGAAATCGGGTGCAACCTTAGGCTTTGTAGACAGATTTTCAGGCACGCTCATTGTAACGGGAACGGTTTCGGAGGTTGAAGCATCACTCAATGCGGTGAACGAATATGCCCAGAAGGTTCTTGGCTTTAAGGTTTGCCCTGTAACGAGAACATAATGAGAAAGCTGATACTTATGGGCAGAAGCGAAAGCGGAAAAAGCACGCTTATACAGGCTCTGCGTCATGAGGAAATACACTACCACAAAACACAATACATAGACTACAGCGAAAGCATAATAGATACTCCCGGTGAATACATCGAGGCAAAACAACTTGGCGGTGCCCTTGCGGTTTATTCGTATGAAGCGGATGTTATTGGCATACTTATTTCCGCGACCGAGCCGTTTTGCCTGTTTCCGCCAAATGTAGTGGGAATATGTACAAGACCTGTTATTGGTATAGTAACTAAGTGCGACCATCCTTATGCTGTACCAAAACGTGCAGAGGGCTGGCTTCGGCTTTGCGGTTGTAAACGAGTCTTTTTTACCAGCTCTTATGATAATGTAGGTATTCAGGAAATCCTTGATTATCTTTCCCTTGATAAAGAGCCGGAAGATTAATAAAATGTGAACGCAAACCCGAATCCACATAAAAAACAACATAAAACAACAAAATTTCTGCAAAAAACAACATTTTTTGAGCAAAAACCGTTGACAAAGGCAGAAAAGAGTGTTATAATTTTAACGTAAAAGAGTGGGAAACTGCTTTTAATGTAATGTAGAAATAAAATATAATAAATGCCTAGGAGGACGAAAAATGGCTACAGAGTACGAAATCAAAAAACAGATTTGCGAAATCGGTAAGCGTATTTATAACAGAGGAATGGTTGCCTCGAATGATGGTAACATCTCCGTAAAGCTTAACGATAATGAATTTCTTTGCACACCTACAGGCGTAAGCAAGGGCTTTATGACACCTGAATACATATGTAAAGTTGATGCACAGGGTAAGGTTATTCAGGCATATGATGGCTTCAAGCCTTCTTCTGAAATTAAAATGCATATGAGAGTTTATAAGGAAAGACCTGACGTTAATGCTGTTGTACATGCTCATCCCGTATATGCAACAAGCTTTGCTATAGCAGGTATTCCTCTTACAGAACCGATTATGCCTGAGGCGGTTATAGCTCTTGGATGTGTTCCGATTGCTGAATACGGCACACCCAGTACAGAAGAAATTCCTGATGCTGTTTCCAAGTATCTGCAGTACTTTGATGCTGTTCTGCTTGAAAACCACGGTGCACTTGCTTTCTCTGATTCGCTTCTTAATGCTTATCATAAAATGGAATCTGTTGAATTCTATGCACAGCTTCTTTATCAGGCAAAGATGCTCGGTGGTCCTAAGCACCTGTCCGAAGCTCAGGTTCAAAGACTTTACGAAATCAGACGTGCTTTTGGTATGAAGGGTAAGCATCCCGCTGACCTTTGCCCCAACAATAAGCAGGGCAAGCCCAGCTGCCACTCCTGCGGCGGTAACTGTTCAGGCAACTGTCACGGCTCTTCTGCGGAAGAAGATATAATCGCTCAGATTACAAAGAACGTTCTTGCTCAATTAGGTAAATAAGCGGGGTACGCCCCGCGGCGATTTTCGCAGGCAACCTCGGATGATATTTTGTTATTGGTTCGCGGATGGCCGTCACAACCACCAAACAACGGCGGTTGCGACTGCGGAAAAATGTTCATGAACGGCGACAGCCGATATAAGTTCTTTGCGGAGCTTTCTTTCAAGAAAGCGACCGTATTTTGCGAACACAAACTAACTACAGAAAGGACGGTTGCAACGTGAGCTACGATTTGAACAAAATAATAGACGGCGTTGTAAAGGAAGTTCTTTCAGCAAATGCCGACAAAAGTGCCATGACAAGCTCTGTTGGTACAAATTCCAACGGAATGACCAAGATGACACTTGACTGTGCAAAAAGAATAATAAGTGCCGTTCAGGTCAAAGCAAAACAAATGGGAGTCAAGGCTGTGTGTGCGGTGAGCGATGCGGGCGGAAATCCCATAGCTGTAGAATGTATGGACGATGCATTCTTAGCAAGTTACGATATAGCCGTTAACAAGGCATACACGGTGGTTGCTTTGAAGATGCCAACAAAAGCATTAGCTTCACTTGCAGCTCCCGGAGGCTCACTTTACGGCATCCAATTCACCAATAGCGGAAAAATCGTCATATTCGGAGGCGGTGAGCCTTTGACAAACAAAGATGGAAACATAATCGGCGGTTTTGGAGTAAGCGGCGGCACTGCCGAGCAAGACACGCTTTTAGGTGAATATGCGAAAGAATTTTTTGAAAATATAACAAATTAAATAAAATAAGGAGAAAACACATGGACGTTAAGGCTAATGACATAGAAGCCATTGTAAGACAGGTACTTACAAACCTTAAGGACGGCAATGGTGCATCAGCTGCTCCTGCAGCACCAAAAAAAGCACCCGGAGCTGTTCCTTCAAAGTCAAAAGTAGCTATGCTTACAAAGCTTGAACATTTTGACTTGGTTGAGTATCCCGTACCCGCTTTAGGAGATGATGACATTCTCGTTAAAGTTGAGGGCTGCGGTATATGCGGAACCGATGCACACGAATTTAAGCGTGACCCATTTGGACTTATTCCTGTAGCTCTTGGACACGAGGGAACGGGTGAAGTTGTGGCAGTGGGTAAAAACGTAAAGAAAGACAGTGCGGGAAAACCCCTCGGTATTGGTGACAAGGTTGTTACTTGTATGATATTTAAGGACAATCCTGATATCACCATGTTTGATTTGAACAAACAGAACGTAGGCGGTGCGGATGTTTACGGACTTCTTCCCGATGACGAAAACAATCACTTGCAGGGCTGGTATGCGGATTACATAGTTGTTAAGGGAGGCTCTACTGTATTTAATGTAAGCGACCTTGACCTTGATTCAAGAATACTTATTGAGCCTTGTGCGGTGCTCATTCACGCAGTTGAAAGAGCAAAGACAACCGGAATTTTAAGATTCAATTCAAGAGTGGTTGTACAGGGTTGCGGACCTATAGGTCTTATCTGTATAGCAGTTCTCAGAACAATGGGTATTGAGAACATAGTTGCTGTTGACGGAAATGACATGCGTCTTGAATTTGCAAAGAAGATGGGTGCAGACAAGAGTGTAAACTTCAAGAATTTCGACGGTGTTGAAGCACTCGCAAAGGGTGTTGAGGATGCATTCGGCGGACATCTTGCAGACTTTGCGTTCCAGTGCACAGGCTCTCCTGTAGCACACGCAAACATCTATAAGTTTATTCGCAGCGGTGGCGGACTTTGTGAGCTTGGCTTCTTTATAAACGGCGGTGACGCACAGATTAATCCCCACTTTGACATATGTGCAAAGGAAATTACAACAGTCGGCTCATGGGTATATACTCTCAGGGACTACGCTACAACCTTTGATTTCCTCAAGCGTGCAAAGGCAATAGGCTTACCCTTGTCAGAGCTTATTACTCACAGATATCCATTAGAGAAGATTAATGAAGCACTTGAAACAAACCTTGCAATGAAGGGTCTGAAAATTGCTATCATTAACGAATAATTTAATTCAGTAAAAAAATAAAAAAATATATACATAATCAGGAGGAAAAAATCATGGCATACGAAGCACTTGGTATGATCGAAACAAGAGGTCTTACAGCTGCAGTTGAAGCAGCAGACGCAATGGTAAAGGCAGCAGAGGTAACTCTCATCGGTACCGAAAAAATTGGTAGCGGACTCGTATCTGTAATGGTAAGAGGCGACGTTGGAGCAGTTAAGGCGGCAGTTGAAAGCGGCACAGCAGCAGCTTCCAGACTCGGCGAAATTATTGCTACACACGTAATCCCCAGACCTCACGCAGATG
>JAGBCG010000143.1 GCA_017938055.1 Clostridia bacterium | reverse complement strand
ATAAAAGCCAAAGAGCTTAATGAAAAAGGTGAGCTTGTGCCATGTAAAGGACAGCTTTTTTATCGTGGAATTGACGTTACAAGTCTTACTGACGGCTTTATGAGAGATAATCGCTTCGGCTTTGAAGAAACAGTGTATCTTTTGCTGTTTTCAAAGCTCCCGAATAAAAGGGAACTTAAGGATTTTTGCGATTTATTGTCCTCACTTCGTTATCTGCCACAATATTTTTTCAGAGATATGATAATGAAAGCTCCCGGAAATGATATGATGAATATTATTGCGAGAAGCGTGCTGGCACTGTATGCTTATGACCCGAATCCTGATGATATTAGTGTTCAAAATGTTCTCAGTCAGTGCTTGTATCTTATATCTGTTTTTCCGCTTTTGTCTGTGTATAGCTATCAGTCGTTTGAGCACTTTTTTAACGAAAACAGTCTTAATATCCATAATCCAGACCCCTCTCTTTCCACATCTCAGAACATATTGCATATTTTGAGAGGTAAAGATAATTATTCCGACCTTGAGGCAAAAATACTTGATTTAGCACTTGTTCTTCATGCTGAGCACGGAGGCGGTAATAATTCCACCTTTGCAACCCATGTTGTAACAAGCTCCGGAACAGATACCTATAGTGCAATAGCAGCAGCCTTAGGCTCACTTAAAGGTCCACGACACGGCGGAGCAAATATCAAGGTTGTAAAAATGTTTGAAGACATGAAAAACAGCATAAATACAAAGGATAAGTCGCAGATAAAGGACTATCTTGCAAAATTGCTTGATAAACAGGCGTTTGACGGCTCAGGACTAATCTATGGAATGGGACATGCCATATATTCCGTATCCGACCCAAGAAGCGAAGTGCTTAAGGTTTGTGCTCAAAAGCTTGCTCAGGAAAAAGGGTATGACGATGAATATGAGCTGTACCAGACAGTGTCTGTACTGGCACCCCAGATTATTTCAAGTAAGCGAAAAATGTATAAAGGAGTAAGTGCGAATGTTGACTTCTACTCTGGACTTGTGTACAAAATGCTTGAGCTTCCGGGAGAACTGTATACACCGATTTTTGCAATGTCAAGAATTGCTGGCTGGTCAGCACACAGAATTGAAGAAATACAGAATAACGGCAAAATAATCAGACCTACCTATGTAAGCGTTAAGAATAATCAGGATTATAAATTTCTTTCAGAAAGATAAAGTGTTAAATTAGGTCATTTACCAACATCATAATAAAAACAGAGTATTATATAAAGCCTTTCCATAATGGAAAGGCTTTGTTGCATTTTTAGATAATATACAAAGATAGATTATAACTGTCAGCTTATAAATAATCGGTTATTTAGTAAATCTTTTTGTAACAGTCATAAGCAGGGACATGACATCTAAATGCTGGGGACAAACATGATTGCACTGACCACATTCGATGCAGGCACTTGCTTTTTTGTTGTCTGGAATATTGTCATAAGATGCAAATAAGTCACTCTTGCTCTGAAGATCCGCATTGTAAATAGAAAAACATTCAGGAATGTTTATGCCTTGCGGACATCCGTCAACACAGTAACGACAACAAGTGCATGCAATGGGACAGGTGCCGTTTATAATGTCAACAACCTGTAAAATGGCTTCTTGTTCTTTGCTGTTAAGTGGTTTGAAATCCTTCATGTAGCTTATATTGTCATTTAATTGCTCAAAATTGCTCATGCCACTGAGAACCATAACCGAATCCTTAACACTTGCTGCAAAGCGGATTGCCCAGCTTGCAACTGAGGCATCTCTGTTGGCTTTTGAAAACACATCTTGTGCTTCTTTTGGTACATTTGCTAAAGAACCGCCCTTAACAGGCTCCATAATAATAATTTTTTTACCATGCTTGCTTGCAACTTCACAGCATTTTGCTGACTGAATAGTGTCGCTGTCCCAGTCCATGTAGTTTACCTGTAATTGTACATAGTTAACATCGGGCTGCTCAGTAAGAATAATATCCAAAAGCTCGGCGTTATCATGAAAGGAAAAGCCAAATTCTTTAACCTTTCCTTCACGTTTGAGTTTGCGTACAAAATCAAAAGCACCATATTGCTTAGCAATCTGATAATTCTCCTTGTTTAGATTGTGTACAAGGTAGTTGTCAAAATATGTAACGTGGCATTTTT
>JAGBCG010000142.1 GCA_017938055.1 Clostridia bacterium | reverse complement strand
GGAATTGGTTATTTCCTTTTTGCTCTTTACTTTTTCGCCGTTTGCATCAGTATTCCATTCATATCCTGATTTGTTTTCTCCGTCTACGTTTTTAGTGTATGCAACTCCGCCGTAGTAATCCTGTGATGCAGCCTGTGGTTGATAAGTGGTAGCACCGTACTGCTGATAATCCATACTGGGTCTGCTGTCCGTAACTTTAATTGGCTCCTGTACAACAGGTGCGGAATATTCATTGTCAGGCACATTTTGAGAATCTAAAGCCTCTGCATTGTCGTTAGAATAAGCGTTTGTGTTGCCGTTATCAACGCATTGAGCGTCATGTGAAGCCGAAATAGGCTGATTATCAATATTTTCGTTGGCATTAAAGCCATTGTTTTTTTCGTCAAACATCAAAATCTTCCTTTCGTAAATAAACTTGATTTACTTTACGAACATATTGTACATCAATATTTTGAAGTATTATTGTTTGTTGTGTGATAAATTAATGAAAAAATATAAAATTGCCGTATCACTGAATAACAATGATACGGCATTTCCTTAAATCAAAGGTATAAATCAGTTGAGAAGACCTGAATCAATTACGTTTTTGATTAAGGTAAGAGCTTCTGCACGGGTTATATAGTCGTAGGGTCTGAAAGTATTTCCGTCACCCTCAATAAGACCGAAGCCTTTAGCTATTGCGATAAATCCAACATCTTCGTCTTTAAGAACGGTGTTGTCTGCAAAGTCAGTTATAAATACATCTTCAAGACAAGCAACCTTGTAGTAGCCCAGAGCCAGAATAATGTATTTGACCGCATCAACTCTAGTTACATTTCCTTCGGGAAGCGTAAATACATCGCCATACGCATAAAGACGGTTTGAATAAAAAATTTCTGTTAATTCTTCATCTGTGATAAAATTGTCGGGCAGGAACTTTCCGCCATCAAAGCCAACACCGATATAAGTGAAGCGTTCGATGGTCTGCTGTGCCCAGTGTCCGTCAATATCATCATAACTGAAAGCAGCAGAAACCTTGTATTCTTCTCCTGAGCCTGTTATCATTACGCCGTCCATAGCTCTGATAATATTAGTGCCCGTATTGTAGGCGGAATATACAAGCCTTGAATAAGTTTCTGATTCGTAAAGAGAATCATAATCAAGATACTTGCCGCTGTTTTTGTCTGCAAGATACTTGTTATAGGTATAATTGGAATTTATTTCATAATTTATACCAAATCCGTCGTACGAATAAAGTGCCATAAGTGCATCTTTTGCGGATATAACATCCTCAGGTGACTCAAAAACAACATCGTCATACCAGGTGTAGTCATAATTTGTAACCTTGCCTGTAACACGGTCAACAGAAGCATTAAAATAGTTGTAAGTAAAATCAACACCCTCGTTTACACGTGTAAATGTAAAACTCTTGTTGCCGTATACGGGGATGTTTTTTCCGTCTTCGTTTGTGTTGTACATAATTGCAGTGTGTTCCCATGAATCAGTAAGTCGGATAAGGGATGATTTTTCAGGCTGCATTTTTGCAATAAAATCTGAGGCGATTTTTTCAGCCTGTTCTGCACTAAAAGCAAGAGAGGGAACATCAAGATTGTTTTCGGTGTAATACCAGTGGTCAGGTGTAGAAGCACTGAAGCTTATAAGCTTTCCGTCGTTTGCATCAACAACAGCACTCATTCTTGAGTAATTGTAAATATCCTCGCTTGAGGGTGCGGTAAAGGTGAGATGCCAGACATACTGCTCCTGCTCTTTTTCTGTACCATCCTCGTTTTTAACCATAATAGGCATTATGTTATTGTAGTCTTTGTTAAGTCTTGCAGTAACGGCAGTTGCTTTTTCGTCGATGTAAAGACTGTCGTTGCCTGTTACAACGGCAATAGCTTCGTCCTTGGTAATAAGGCTGTCAAGAACGCCAAGCTGTTCAAGCTCCTGTTCTGTCAGCTGATAACCCATGTCATCGCGAGCACTTTCTTCAAGAGCACCATCAAAATAAATATTTCCAGCAGTTCCGCTTGCCGACATATTCTTGTTTTGTTCCTTTACAGACCAGGTGTTTCTTTCGTTGTAAACCTGTCCTGTGTATGCATCAACGGAAACATAACTGTTTTCGGGACGGTACACAAGATAAGCATTTCTTGATTTTACTTTTCCCGTTTCCTCATTATATTCCGTTTTTAAGGAATAGGAAAGAACCATGTCCTGATTTTCACCAAGAATTTCCTTTGCCTTTTCGGGAGTAATAACAGGTGAAGCATCATTAAAGGAAACATCCGCAGTATATGAGCAGTAATAGCTCTTAACTTCGCCTGTTTTGTGGTTTACCGAAACAGTAAGAGAGTTGTCGGGAACAATTATACCATTTTCATATCTTGTAAATCTGTAGGTGTAGCAATCATTAAAAAGGGAAGTTGTAACGGTATTGGTAAGTACAAAATCACTTGAAGCAAGATGAGGTGAGGTCTTCTTTACAAACTCTAAAGAAGCAGCAGTAAACTCGTCAGGAGATTTGTCGGGAAGACACGCTTGTCTTGGCTCGTTGTAGTTGTATTTGTTATAAGAGGTGATTCTGCCGTCGTTGTCGCATCCAATATAAATTTCACCGTTTTTTCCGTCAGTCCATCCTAAGCTCCAGCTTGGCAGGGAATAGTAACTGCCTGCATTAAAGTCCCAGAAAAATTCTGTGTATTCCTCAGGAACGGTAATCAAAGGACGCACCTTCTTGATGATTTCTTCCAGTTTTTCACTGGTAGGCTCATTTATGGATTTTGAATCCTCGTAAGAAACATAATCCTCAACGAAAACCTCATCAACGGCAATGCTTGCTTCTTGTGCAAAAACTGCCATCGAAGACAGTAAAAGAGAAGAACAGGTAAGTAAGCTGATAATTTTTTTCATAGTAAATACCTCCTTTGTGTTTTCAGTTATTTAGACGTTAAAAAAAGTAAAAAGTTCCGTGATTTTTCAAAAATATCCAAATTTTTCATAAGATAAGTAAACTGTTTAATCAAATAAATTATATAGTCCTATTGGGATTATTTCAATAGTAAAAGAATAAGTAAGTGTAAAAAAATCCCCCGGCATTTTACCGAGGGAAAATATATTTTTTAAATTAGAATTAACCAATCTTGCCGTAGGCCTTGTTGAAATCTTTAAGTGCAGTAAGAGCCTTGGTTTCGTTGGCAGCATATGTAGATGAGAATTCACCGCCGGAGTAGACAAGGTCATGACCAATGTAACGGAATGTTCCGCCTGCAAGATAACCAAGGTCGTAGATGATAGAATCTTTGATAACGTCAATCATTGCTTCGGATTCACTGTCACGTGCAAATTTTGTTTTAAGAGAAACATCATAGAAAGCTGGAATTACTTCCCTTGAGCCAATAGCACAAAGAGCTTCTGCAATGTTACCGGTACGGTTTTCATCTTCAACGGTTATCGGCATGAGCATCAGGCTTGCGTGACCGTTAACGATCGTAGCATAGTTGTCATCCTCAGAAAACTTGGGGAAAGGAAGAATACCAAAGTCATCGTTCATGGATCTCATCCACTGAGCATCACCAAGATCGCGGTCTGCAAATAAAGCTCTGCCGTCCTTAAATAAGTCTGTGCCTGTGTATTGAGCACCAAAGCCTGTACTGGGGTTTTCTGTTCTTATAAATACGTCGTCAGTGTCTATAAGGTCAAAGTATTCAGTAAATATGTCAACAGTTTTAGAGGAGTTGAGAACAAGCTGAGGAATACCTCTAGCATCCTTGTCATAAATACGCTGACCGCCGGTGTAAAGAATGGCGATAGGAGAGCCCCAGTCAGATGTATAGAAGCCGAAACGGTCGTTTTCGGGATTCATTACACCATCACCATTAAGGTCCTTTGAGCCTCTTTTAACAAGTTTTGCGAACTCGTCAAATGTCCACTCACCGTCAAGAACCTTTTCGTAAGGATATTCAAAGCCAAGCTCGTCGAACAATCTCTTGTTGAAGAACATTGTCATAGCAAGAGTAAGTCTGTCGGTAGAAATATCACCATCAAGTACATACAGGTAGCCGTTGATACTGCAGCTGTCAGTAATATCTTGAGACCACCAGGGTTTGTCAAGGTGAATTGTATCTACTTCATGGTAGTTTATAAGAGTGTTCTGAATAGCATACGAGAAAGCAGCTGCTGTGTGAGCAAAGATAAGGTCGTACTGATCATCACCCGCCAGGATACTGTTGAGTGCATCTGTTTCGTAGCCACCGGAAGAAGACTCTGTAGCGGTAATTTCGCAGTTAAGAAGGGTCTTAACAGTTTCGTTTCTTCTAAATACGGCATCCTTGACGATATCACCTGTTTCAGCTTCCCCGTACTGTGTTCCAAGAAAACCCTTACGTACAAGGATACGGAAATTATATCCGTCATAATTCTCAATCAGAAGATCCTTTGTAAATTCGTCATCCGTGTTAATTACGATTGTTCCTTTGTTTTTCTGTTCCTCTTTGCATGCTGTTGCGGTAATGAGAGTCAGTGCCGCAAGACAAATGCAAATAAATGCCTTAAATTTCAAGGTTACATCCTCCTAGTTAAAAATATAGCATTGTTATTATAAATTATATTTTTGAATTAGTGTTGGATTTTCGGTGACAAAAATGGAGAATATTATGAAATTGTTGTTCATTATTTGGCGAATACATACAAAACACCTGTCAAAATTTTGTACATGACAACTAAAATATAAATTGAAGTCTATTGCTGAAAACACATAAACAAAAAAAGCGGATAGAAAAGTCTATCCGCACAAATATTGCTTTTTTTGAACGCCGAATCAGATTGAGATACG